>NZ_NUYF01000007.1:0-28480 GCF_002566505.1 Bacillus sp. AFS077874 | reverse complement strand
TTTCAATCAGTCTGAAAATCAAATTTTAGAACTTTGTCTACACACTGGAATAATTTTCGAATTATTTCTCTATAAAAATAACTTTGAATATTAGACTGTTCGTTTTTTTGCGAAGTGAACAGCCTGACTAGTAAGGAGTGGCAATATGAAAAAATATAAAGGATACTTAATTGATCTAGATGGAACGATGTACCGTGGCGAAGAGCAAATTGAGGAAGCTAGTCTTTTTATAAAGGCTTTGAAGGAAAAAAATATCCCTTATCTTTTTGTAACGAATAACTCTACACGTAGACCAGAACAAGTTGCTGATAAACTTAATTCCTTTAATATTCCAACTACAAAAGAACAGGTCTTTACAACAAGTAATGCCACAGCAAATTACATAAAAGAACAAAAGGCAGATGCTACTGTTTATATGATCGGTGAAGAGGGCTTACAATATGCCTTAGAGGAAGTTGGCTTAACAATTACAGATGAAAATCCTGATTTTGTAATTAGTGGTTTAGACCGTAGTATTAATTACGAGAAATTAGCAAAGGCTTGTATAGCTGTAAGAAATGGCGCGACATTTATTTCCACTAATGGCGACATAGCGATTCCGACTGAAAGAGGTTTATTACCTGGAAATGGTTCACTAACATCTGTTATTGCTGTATCTACTACAGTAAAACCAATTTTTATTGGAAAACCTGAATCAATTATTATGGAACAAGCATTAAAAGTTCTTGGTGTTGCAAAAGAGGATACATTAATGATTGGTGATTATTATGATACAGACATTATGGCTGGGATTAATACTGGTGTTGACACATTGATTGTTCATACTGGTGTAACGACAAGGGATATGTTGTCAAATTACGAAACGCAGCCAACTTATTCAGTTGACTCATTAGAAGAGTGGATTAAATATATCTAAGAAAACATTTAAACTTAAAAAACCCCACTAGTAATTAATTTACTTGTGGGGTTTTTGTGTTATTTCAAATGAAAAAGTGGTCTCAAATGTTGATTGACTTATGAGACCACTCTTTTTTATTCATCTTCAGCTTTAATTTGATCAGCCTTTTTATGTGCGGCACGATGAGCAAGTCGGCTAGATGCAGCAGCTGCAATCGCTCCAACAATATCATCTAAAAATGTATTTACTAAGCCTGTAGATTTATCATTTAATCTTTCTAAAATTCCAGGTTTTAATTTATCGATGTAACCGTAATTCGTGAATCCAATTGAACCATATACATTTACGATCGATAAGGCAATTATTTCATCAATTCCATAAAGGCCTTCATCTTTTTTGATAATAGCCAACAACGGCTCCTGTAGTTTATCCTGCTCTGCCAAAATATCTAATTCAATACCAGTAATGATGGCATTTTGTATCTCACGTTTTGTCAAGACTCTCTCAACATTGTGTTTACACTCATCCAAAGATAAATTTTCATGATATTTACTCTGTAAAAAGTAAACTAAATCAGCAATGTCATCGAGCGTAACACCTCTTTTTTCTAATAACGATAATGCAGTCTTTTCTAAATCGTGATTTAAATATTCCATTTCATCACCTTTTCCTTATCGATTGATTTAATTACTATAAAAATAACTAAAATGGAGATTTCATAAAATAATTAAAACCTTTATTATAAATTCTTTTTAAGAAATAAGAGGATTAATTATATATGATTCGATATCGAACAAAATTCCCCTTTATAAAAAAAGTTAAAACATAGTAAAAAATTGTTGAGACATATAATTTATTACTTATGTCTTATCTGTTGAACCATTTGCCTACATATTTTTGTATAGTACCCGAGTTCTTGGCCTTTGTCTTATGCTTGTCGGGGCTGACCAACCCGCCTCCACATTTTCGTGATGTCTAGTTCCAGCGAGTAGCCCCTCGAGGTCATAAGCCTAATGCCAATAAAGGTAAAAAGCACCTTTCTTGTCCTTAGTCTTATGCTTGTCGGGGCTGACCAACTCGCTTCCACATTTTCGTGATGTCTAGTTCCGGCGGGTAGCCCCTCGAGGTCATAAGCCAAAGTCCAATAAAAGTAAAAAGCAACTTTTCTTGGACTTTGTATTATGCTTGTCGGGGCTGACCAACCCGCCTCCACATTTCATATATACTACGTCATTCTCTCCCTTTTTGTGTATGGCCATTCGGGTTTATATATAGAAAGTGAAAAAGTAGGGTACAGGTTTTTAGATTTGTGACATATATATTAATTAAGTAGGTATAAGAAGGATGTGAGTGATGATGTTTATTCGCAACCAAAACATCATTCAAGACATGTTTACTCATTATCAAATTCAACCAGCTGAATTACTTCAAGTACAGTCATATTACATGTTTTGGCAGCGGAATAGGGTGTATTTTCTTGCACCCATTGGAAATTTAAAAGAAGATGATTTGCAGGAAATGAAGAGTTTAAGTGATTTTATGAGTTCAACCGGAGATCAATCGGTCGCAACCTTTGTTCAAAATGTTCAAGGGTACTATGTGAGTAAGATTGATGGAAATAATTATTCCTTATTTAAGAGTAACAGACAAAATGAACGCAGTAATAATAACGGTGAAGAACTTGCGATTTTTCATTTAAGAGGGAAAAAATATTCAGATGAATTGAAAAGATTGAATAGGATTGGGAAATGGAAGAATTTATGGGAAAAACGGTTAGAGCAATTGGAAAGATTTTGGCAAAGTAAGGTGAATAGTCATCCCGAAAATTTTTTCGAACAAATATTTATTGAATCTTTTCCTTATTATCTCGGAATGACTGAAAATGCGATTCAATATGTTGTAGATACTGAACTAGATGATACTCCTCAAGTCGTTGATGCAGCAACAATTTGTCATCAAAAAATGACTGAAAGAAGACAAAAAGAAATTCATTTTGCGAAGGTACCGATTGAATGGATTTACGATCATCCAAGCAGAGATCTTGCTGAATGGGTTAGGGATGAATATTTAGAGAACCCTGATAATTATCAAAAGAAAATCCTCTCATTTTTTTATGGTTATGAAAAGAAAAGTCCATTATCTACTTTTGCGTGGCGTTTGTTATTTGCAAGACTTCTTTTTCCCGTACACTATTTTGAAACAATTGAAGGATATTATTTGGCAAGGAGCGATGCGGATCGGAAAAGGTATGAGCGTAAGTTAGTTAATTATCTTGAAAACACTAATGAGTTTGAATCTTTTCTAGGTGGATTTTATGATTTGATCGGACTACCAACTGCTAAGTTAGGGATTCGTGAAATTAAATGGCTAAAATAAAAGAGAGGGTTTTTAACCCTCTCTTTTAGTATTGAAAATATATTAGAATACTTGCTCTACCTCAATTACACCAGGTACTTCTTCTAATAAAGCTCGCTCAATACCAGCTTTTAATGTAATAGTTGAACTTGGGCAGCTGCCACATGCACCTAAAAGGCGTAGTTTAACAATTCCATCCTCAATATCAACTAAATCAACGTCTCCACCATCACGTAGTAAAAACGGTCTTAATTTATCTAAAACTTCTTGTACTTGTTCTTTCATGTCCATTCATATCGACTCCTTTCACTAATTTTATTATAATCAGTTAAGAGGAAAAAATCTATTACAGAGTACTTTGTGTGTTTGAAATTATTTTCGGACACACCCTTATTGTATGCTAGGAGGAGAAAATGAGTAATAAAATTTTAGTGGAAGTTTTTGGAGCTGAAGTAATATGTGCAAGTTGTGTAGGAATGCCATCATCAATTGAAACTTTTGAATGGCTTCAAGCTGCACTTCAAAGAAAATATCCTGACTTAGCCTTTGATTTTCAATACATTGATATATTTAATGTAGTGAATAATGAAAAAGAAGATTTCGCTGAACGAGTAAGAAATGATGAATTTTTTTATCCAGTAGTTTTAGTAAATGGAAATGTTGTAGGTGAAGGTAATCCAAAATTAAAAGATGTTTATAACGCTATTGAATTATAATGAATTTAAATCCCTTACAAAAATGTAAGGGGTTTTTTATTGATTATAAAATGTTTTTTGTTGTGGTCTTATTGTAAATTGAGTAATTAATTCTTAGCCGAAAAAATTAAAATGTTTTAATAAAATTCACTATTTTATGTAAAATGCTGAAGATTTACATGATAGAATAGAAGTGTAAAGACAAATAAATTACAATTTTTGGCATATATATAGAATTGGGAGGAGGGGTGGAATGGTTGCGATCAGTTTATTTGTAATTGGAGTTTTATTAATTATTATCGAAATGTTTTCGTTAACCTTTGTATTCTTGTGGATTGGTATTGCGAGCATTCTAGCATCAGTTGTAAATTATTTAACAGGATCAAACACCTTTACTTTTATCGTTTTTATTGTTAGTGCATTAATTTTGTGGCTTAGTACAAAGAAATTTGCAAAAAGAATCCACCAGCATAAAACGATAGAAAATGGAGTATATGCATTAGTTGGTAAAGAGGTCGTTGTAGCTTCTGTTGAAATAAATGATGATACAGTAGGCACGACCAAAGTTTATGGTGATGAATGGACAATCCGTTCTACTGAACCATTATTTTTAAATGAAAAGGTAATTGTAACAAAAATAGAAGGTGCAACTTTATACGTGAAAAATAACTAATTGAGGAGAAGTGCTATGTCTGATGTAAGTTCTATGGTTGGTCCAATTATTATTGGCATTATTGTTTTATTTGTTGTGTTACTTTTATTATCAAGTATTCGTATTGTTAGACAATCTGAAGTATATCTAGTAGAACGATTAGGGAAATTTCATCGTAAGTTAGAGAGTGGAATCCACGTTGTAATGCCATTTGTTGAACGTGTAGCTAGTAAAAAAACATTGCGTGAGACTGTGGTAGATTTTCCACCACAATCAATGATTACAAAAGATAATGTTAGTATCCAAGTAGACTCCGTTGTCTTTTATCAAGTAACTGATGTTGTGCGTCATGAGTACGAAATTGCTAATCCACTGTCTGCGATTTCCAATTTGACTGCTACTACTTTACGTAACTTAATAGGGGAATTAGATTTAGATGAAACTTTAACAAGTCGTGATACAGTTAATAATAAACTCCGTGCAATTCTTGACCAAGCAACTGATAAATGGGGAATGAAGGTTAATCGTGTAGAGATCCGAAATATTATTCCACCTGTTGATATACAAAATGCGATGGAGAGACAAATGCAAGCAGAACGTACACGTCGTGAAAAAGTATTAAATGCACAAGGTGAAAAAGAATCAAAAATCCTGAAAGCAGAAGGGGAAAAGCAATCAAAAATTCTTGAAGCAGAAGGGGAACGTTTAAGCCAAGTTGAAAAAGCTCGAGGAGATAAAGATTCTCAAATTTTACGCGCTGAAGGGGAAGCGGAAGCAATCATTAAACTTGCTGAAGCGAAAGCTAGAGGGGAACAACTTGTGTTAGATGTTTGGAGAAATGCAGAGCCAACTAAAGAAATGGTTCAATTGCGTTCAATGGAAGCATTAGAAAAAGTAGCTTACGGTCATGCATCAAAACTTGTTATTCCCACAGACGCTACAAAGCTTTTAGGGATGGTTGAAAGTGTAAAAGAAGTTATTAAATCTGATAAAACAGAATAAAAAAAAAGCCCCTTAGCAATTATGTTAAGGGGCTTTTTAGCATATTAATTTTGTTAAAAAGATTTGTTAATCAACCATTGTGGTATTTATACATCCATAAGATTCCAGACTTAATTAATCTTGGAACACGTCCGAGCAGTGGGCGTTCATTGAATAGTCCAAAACCATGTTTTTTACCTAATGAGCCCATAATACCTTTTAATTTTATTTTAGGCATTACTTCTGGAAGGTCTTCACCTTTCCATTTCTTTTGTAAAACCATAACGATTTGTTCTGCTTGAGCTTCCGCAAGCTGTGCAGAAGGTGCATATGGTAATGATGCACAATCTCCCACTACATAAACATGCTCATCGTTTGGCATGTGATGATATTTCGTTACAACGATTCTTCCTGTATTGTCTTTTTCTACGTCTAAATTGCGGACAACTTCAACTGGTTGAATTCCCGCTGTCCAAATAACAGCGTCACAATGAATTTCATCATCATGGTTAAATAAAGTATTTTTCTCAACCTTTGTAATGTTTGAATTGCTAACAATTTTTACATCGTGCTCAATGAACCAGTTTTGTACATAATAACTAAGTTTTTCTGGAAACATTGATAAAATTCGGCTTCCACGATCAAAAAGTAAAATTTGTAAATCGCTTCTACTTTCTCTTAGTTCACTAGCTACTTCTACACCACTTAAACCAGCACCTACAACACCGATTACTGAATTAGGAGGTAGACTGTTTACATTTTCATAAGCGTTTCTTGTTTTTTCAATTGTTTGAATACTATAAGTATGTTCCGGTGCACCAGGTACATTATGGTATTTATCCTCACAACCTAAACCGATAATTAAATCATCATAAGAAACTGATTTTCCATTGCTTAATTCTACTTTCTTGTTTGCCGTATCGATTGTAGTAATATCTCCATATACAACCTTTAATTTCTCATGAGTTGGTAATGGTATTCTAATGTGTTGCTCTGGAACTGTACCTGCAACTAATGCATAATACTCAGTTTTAAAGCAATGAAAAGAATTTCGATCAATCAATGTGATATGAACATCCTCAGGTAAATCAGATGTTAATAGACGTGACAAAGCACGAATATTTCCATATCCGGCACCTAGTAATACGAGGTTTTTCATAGTTGATGTTCCCCTTTTGTTTTATTAGCGTTGAATGAAAAAATTTTTCTATTTTTCGACAATTATATTATATATATTTTATGTTAAAATAACAACGCCTAACTCGGTAAAATAATGCTCATTCCATTTATTCTCAAAAGGATTGACGTTTTTAAAAAAAAAGAGTAACTTTATGATGAGCAAGGAGTGAAAAATAGTGAGACCATTAGTCGAATTTTGTATAAAAAACCTAGCAGACGGTGCACAAAAAGCTTTAGAACAGCTTGAACGTGATCCAAATCTAGACATACTAGAATATGGCTGCCTTGGATATTGTGGAAAATGTAGTCTATCACTTTTTGCACTAGTTGAAGGGGAAGTAGTTACTGGAGAAACAGCAACCGAGCTAGTAGATAATATTTATATTTTCTTAGAAGAAAATATGTTGATATAAGAAGCACTGTTAATAATTAACAGTGCTTTTTTCTATTTTTCGAGCTATTTCAACAATATTTTAATCTTCCTTTAAATCCGTTTTACATCTCTCGAACATTCCCTAAATCAAACAATTCAATATTAGGGAAAAATTACTATTCTTTAGATTCATTACTTTAACCAATATTATTTTTATTACGTACACTATTTTTAATTATTGAGCAAAATTAATGCAAAAAAAAATGAGCATTCACCTAAGTGAAGCTCTTAAAATGTTTCTATATCGAGAAACGGGGGATGTTCTTATTGTGCTCAATTCATTTAAATTTTATACTTGTATTAATAAAAAAAGTAAGGAGTCATGAAAATGAATTCTTTTCGTTATACAAAAATGCATGGATTAGGAAATAACTATATTTATGTAAATATGTTTGAAGAAAATTTAAGAGAAGAAGAGCTTTCTAAACTTGCAGTTGAAGTTTCAAATATTAATACAGGTATTGGTAGTGATGGAATGATATTAATCTGTCCATCAGAAGTTGCAGATGTAAAAATGCGAGTATTTAATAATGATGGGTCAGAAGCTAAAAATTGTGGTAATGGTCTTAGATGTGTAGCTAAATATGCATATGAACATGGAATTGCATATAATACTTCATTTAAGATTGAAACGATCAGTACAATTGTTGAAGCGACAGTACATGTTGAAAATAATATTGTTAATCATGTAACAGTAAACATGGGGAAACCAATATTCCAAAGATCACAAATCCCAATGATTGGTGATGAACAGGAATATGCTAAGGACAGAATTTTCTTTGAAGAAAAAAGCTATGAATTTTCAGCAGTTTCGATGGGAAATCCACATGCTGTTTTTGAAGTAACTGATATAAAAAAGGCACCGTTAACAACTTTAGGTCCAATTGTTGAAAAACATGATTTATTTCCGGAAAGCGTAAATGTTGAATTTATCGAATGTTTGCCGCATAATGAGATAAATTTCGTTGTATGGGAGCGAGGTTCTGGTGTAACTCAGGCCTGTGGAACAGGAGCTTGTGCTGCAGCAGTCGCTATGATACAAGAAGGTAAATATAAACGAGATGAACCGATAACTGTTCACCTCCAAGGTGGAGATTTACAAATTACTTGGTCTGCTGATGGGGATGTATGGATGAAAGGCCCAGCAGTTACAATAACAGAAGGCATATACTATACTCAAAGAGGAGTGAAATAAATGATTACAGTTACTGAACAAGCAGGTTTAAAAATTAAAGAAATGATTGAAAACGAAGAAGATCAAAACACTTTTGTACGCTTAGGAGTAAAAGGTGGAGGTTGCTCTGGACTTTCATATGGACTTGGTTTCGATCCACAAAAAAATGATGATGACACAGAATTAGAATATCATGGCATTAAGTTTTTAATTGATAATGAAAGTGCTCCAATTTTAAAGGGAGTTGTAATTGATTTCAAGGAGTCATTACTAGGTGGAGGATTTACAATCGAAAATCCAAATGCAATCGCATCATGTGGATGTGGTTCTAGTTTTAGAACAGCTACGAATGCAGGTACACCTGAAGAGTGCTAATTCAGACTGCCCGCCAAGCGCTTGCAATCAGTCTGAAAATCAAGTTTTTAGTACTTTGTCTAAACACTGATAGGATACGTTTGTATCCTATTTTTTCTATTATACAAACTAGGCAAAATTCTTAATTGTTAATATTTTTACAAATTCAAGGTAATTTATTGAATCTTTTTTGAAGTTGTGTACTATTATATAGTGTAGATAAAAATTTGAATTGGTTTTTTAAGAAGTTGGTTGTGAAATGGTTCACGAATTATGTTGTACTTTGTTCAATGTATCACAAGTAAGATAAAAAAAAGACTGCCTATAAAAAGTCCTTATGATTTAATCTTATATTTTTGAACATTGAAGAACTATGACCTGGTTGTACTTTCGCAGTTGAATCAATATATGTTTTAGCATGGTTGATTGCTGTTGGTGCTTCACCAAATCTAGAAGCAATTAGCTTAACTTTTCCATCATATGTACAAAGATCGCCAGCAGCATAAATACCTGGACTATTTGTTTCCATGCGTGAGTTAACAATGTATAAATGCATGTCATCTATAATAGAATAATATCATATTTTATACCGATTAACTGAGGTGTGGATTAATAAATAACCAATTTCGCTTAATATTTTGAGAATTCTACCGATTAGATTTATGCTTGAAATCTTACACAAAAAACTTTAATATTGTTATAGGCTAATTGTTAACATTTTGTGACAATTATTACGAAATATTTAGACAAATATCCCTATATAATCGTTTGCTCACTTATGTACTAATTTATAATGAGTTAGATTGCTCACTATTGAGCTTAGTTATAAATTTAGAGATATTACGGCAAATTGTAGGTACTTAATATAATTTAAAAGGATGGTATGTATATCATGAATAAGCCTAAGATTGTAATCCTTGGAGCTGGGTACGGTGGAATTATTACTGCAACTCGACTTCAAAAAACATTATCTGCAAATGAAGCGGACATTACACTAGTAAATAAAAACAGCTACCACTACCAAGCAACATGGTTACATGAAAATGCAGCAGGTACATTACACCATGACCGTACACGTCTTGATATTAAAGACGTGATTAATCAAGATAAAATTAACTTTATTCAAGATACTGTTACTCAAATCAAACCTGAAGAGAAGAAAGTATTACTTTCTAATGGCGAATTAGACTATGATTATTTAGTAGTTGGACTAGGTTTTGAGTCAGAGACTTTTGGAATTAAAGGATTAAAAGAACATGCATTCTCAATTGCTAACATTAATGCTGCTCGTCAAATTCGTGAGCATATTGATTACAGCTTCTCTAAATACTACAACACTCCAGTTGAAAAGCGCGATGAGTTATTAACGATTATCGTTGGTGGTGCTGGATTTACTGGTATTGAATTTGTTGGTGAACTTGCAAACCGTGTTCCAGAATTATGCAAAGAATATGATATCGATCGTGATTTAGTTCGTATTATTTGTGTAGAGGCTGCACCAATGGTATTACCAGGTTTTGATCCTGAATTAGTTGACTATGCTGTTTCTCAATTAGAGAAAAAAGGTGTAGAATTCAAAATTGGTACAGCTATTAAAGAATGTACTGAAGATGGGATCATCGTTGCTAAAGGTGATGTAGAAGAAAAAATTAACTCTGCAACAGTTGTATGGGCTGCAGGTGTACGTGGAAATGCATTAGTAGAGGAATCTGGTTTTGAGGCTATGCGTGGACGTGTAAAAGTTACAAAAGATATGCGTGTTCCTGGAAATGACGATGTATTCATCGTTGGTGACTCTGCTTTATTAATTGACGAAGCAAGTAACCGTCCATACCCACCAACAGCACAAATTGCAATTCAACAAGGATTTAATGTTGCTCACAACTTAGCAGTACTAGTTCGTGGAAAAGGTGAATTAGAAGAATTCACACCAGACATTAAAGGTACAGTATGTTCATTAGGACATGATGATGCAATTGGCGTAGTTTACGGTAAAAAATTAACTGGTTGGAAGGCTTCATTTATGAAAAAAGTAATTGATAACCGTTATTTATTCGTACTTGGTGGACCAATGTTAGTTCTTAAAAAAGGTAAATTAAACTTGCTATAAGCATATTAGGATATTAGCTCGACGTAAGTCGGGCTTTTTCTTTGTATATTATTTAAATGTGAATTGGCAGCAGGGGGTTGACGTAGTTTCCAATTTTAAGTATTAAGTGTAGGTTCAACTACGCCTCTGTCTTCACCTAAAAGCTCGCCAATAGACGCGTTTTCTTTATCGTAAAGGTGGTCATTATAGATGAGTAAAAGGGGCAATGTATGGTTAGGGGTAGCTGGTTTAGTGAAAGACTCTAACGGAAGATGGTTAGTTGTAAAGAAAAAATATAGTGGCTTAAAAGGTTTATGGTCTTTACCAGCAGGTTTTGTAAAACAAGATGAAACTGTTGACCAAGCAGTTTTAAGAGAGATTAATGAGGAAACAGGCGTAAATCCAACTTTAATTGGTTTAATAGGTGTTAGGACTGGCGTGATTCGCGAAGAAATTAGTGATAATATGTTAATTTTCTTATTACAGGCAGATGATACAACGATATCGATTCAAGAAGAAGAGTTATCAGATGCACGTTTTATATCTGAAGAAGAGCTACTAAAGGATCCTACATCTTCATTACTAATTAAATACTTAATTGAAAATCCGCCGAATAAACCAATGAATGTAGTTAAAGGTTTAAACCCAGGAGATCAATTCCAATATACAACCTATCACTTTATTAAGTGATTTTTCAATAATTTGAATTTTTTAAAAATTGACGATAGGACAAGAAGGTTTTACACTGTATATAGAAAAAATGTGGGGTGTTTTTTATATGGTGATGAGTATTCCAGTTTTACTAATTTCAATTTTGTTATTTTTCGTATTAGCTTTTGGAATCGGTTTCCTTGCAAATATGCTTTTTCGAACAACTTGGTTTATGGTAGTAATCTATCCACTATTAATCGTTATGATTGTGGACAAGATTAGTACGGTAAAATATTTTACGAATACTACTGTCGCTTTTGAGACATTAAAGTCAAACTTAATGGCAGTAGGAACTGGTGATATTGTTATTTTAACAGCAGGTTTAGTAGGGGCAATTATGTCAGGAGTCGTAATCCTTTCATTAAGAAAAAATGGATATCAAATGTTCTAACTTCTAACTTTCTCATATATGAGAAAGTTTTTTTTATAATTTTTTTGTTTTAGGGAAAGATGAAAAGATGAAAAGGAGTGAAATGATTCATTGGGTATAAATAAAAAATTATTTAGACGTGTTATTTTATCTATTTTATTCATTATTGCTTTGTTTTCTTCTTTAAAAATCCTTGCAAATATTCAAGTCGCTACTATAAAAGGCTGGTTTAGTGAATCAATTGCAATAAATAAAGTATTTGCTGAAGAAAATAAAATGATCACAAATGAGAGCATAATGATTACGATGGCAAAAAACATCGAACATAATACGAATTGGAATAATTATAAAAAGGTAACAGTTACTGCAACTGGCTATACAGCTGGAAGAGAATCGACAGGAAAAAGTCCTAAAGACCATTCATATGGAATTACTTATTCAGGTGTGGAAGTAAAGAGGGATTTATTTTCAACCATTGCAGCCGACTTAAACGTATTTCCGATAGGAACGGTTTTATTTATTCCTGGCTATGGATATGGCGTGGTAGCAGATAAAGGTGCAGCTGTAAAGGGACATCATTTGGATTTATATTTTCAAACTGTTGGAGATGTATTTGAGCATTGGGGAAAGAAGAAATTGGCTGTTTATATAATAAAGCAAGGGTCAGGAAGATTTACTGAATCAGATCTTAAAGAATTGAATGAACAAAACTCATTACAAGTATTTAGGCAGCAATCAAAGAATCAAATTGGAGAATAGATTATGGAAAAAATAAATTATAGCTTAACAATTAATGCACCAATTGAAGCTGTTTTTGAAGTTGTTGATTCAGATGAGCATTTAAAAAAGTGGATGGATGGTTTCATAGAGAATAAGTATGACGAAAATTTTAACAGAG
The DNA here is from genome assembly GCF_002566505.1 of Bacillus sp. AFS077874. Classification (NCBI taxonomy): domain Bacteria; kingdom Bacillati; phylum Bacillota; class Bacilli; order Caryophanales; family Bacillaceae; genus Bacillus; species Bacillus sp. AFS077874. The sequence continues at coordinate 15,691 of NZ_NUYF01000007.1, read as the reverse complement.
AAAAACCTGTTGGTCATAAGTTTAAGCAAAAGTTAGAAGAAGATGGGGAAATTCGAGAATATGATGGTGAAATCATTTCTTATAGCCCGCCAAAAGAATTAGGTATTCGATTAAAGCATACTAATTTTACAGCCGATGCGGTCTATCGCTTTTTTTCTGTTGAATCAAATCAAACCCGCGTAGATTATGAATGTAGCTTGGAAATGTCTTCAGTAGTAGCAAAAATGACGGGCTTCATATTCAGTTGGTTCACAAAACGAATTGTAGTAAAACAAATGAGTAGTTTAAAAGAATATGCAGAAAAGCGATTTGATGGTGTATTATAAAAACATGCCCCTTGCATTAATAGCAAGGGGTTTCCAACGTTAATAGGATATTTATTTTGAATAAAAGGAAAATCTTTTCATTATCTCGAATTTAAAATAAGTAAAATTTTATAATAAAATAGAAATGGTTAAACATAATCTTTTGTTCAAACAAGTAAGCCGAAAACAGAGTTGTTTAAAGGGAGTAAGCTTTAATGGAGAGGTGGAGGCGTAATGGAGGAGAAAATGACCTTAATGCATGCTTTAGGCATGAAGATAGAGTCTGTTGAAGAAGGCAAAGTAGTGATGAAAATGGAGGTAACGGAAAAAGTACACCAACCGTTTGGTTATTTACACGGTGGTGCTTCAGTTGCTTTAGCTGAAACAGTTGCGAGTGTAGGAACGTTTTCGATGATTGATCAAGAGAATCAACTTGCTTTTGGTCTTGAAATAAACGCAAATCATTTACGTTCTGTTCGTGACGGTGTCGTAACAGCAATCGGAACTGCAGTACATACAGGTAAAACGACAATGGTTTGGGATATAAAAATTTACTCCGAGGATGAGCAGTTAGTTTGTATCTCGAGATGTACAGTTGCGATTAAAGATAAACGAAATTAACATAAAGAGCTGCTAAATTACGATTGTAATTTAGCAGTTTTTTTATGACCGAGGATATTATGGTAATAACACTTGGTAAATGGATCAGTCAGGTTTCTTAAATATTAAAATGTAATTTAAAATGACTATTTCTAAAAAGAAAAAATAGAAACTCATCAATTTTATCTTAAACTTATGGTAAAATAATTAAGTTGTGTATATAAAATTTCGAAGATAAGTGAGACATCCTCTATTTAAGGAATTAGAAATTTTTGAGATAGAGAAGAAAGGAGACATTCGATGAAAAATATATATTACACAGGCTTTAATGCACTTTTATCAATTATTATGTTTACGGTCGCCATTACATTAAACTTCTTTCAAATGACTATAAACTTTTTATCAGTATCTGGTATTCTACAACCACTTACAGATCTACTTCCAGAGAAGGAAATTAGAATCCTTACATTTCTAGGTATAGCATTTCTTTTCTATTTAGTTTTGAGTGGATTCAAATTAATTTCTGATATGATCTGGCAATTTGCGCTACTACTATTCTCAAAGGACAATGAAGGAGTAGACTTATTAGCAACAAAGAAATATTCTTTCGTCTTTTTAATAGGTGGATTAATTGCTATCTTTTTAAATAAATCTTTAGTGTATATTGCTATTATTTTAATAGTATCAGTAATTGCATTTTATATTTTATTTTTAATAAAGCAAAGATCTAACTATACAATTGTAGGGATCATTGGTTTTATAATGATCCAATTAATCGTTTGGGGATTAGTAGGAAGCGGAGTTGTATATGGCGCTTTTACAGTTCTAGCTAAATTTAAAACATCAATGCCATTTTAAAAAAAGTAGCACTTTTGAGTATCTCAAAAGTGCTACTTTTTTGTTTATAGATTAATATAATTGGCCATTCACAACGATATTTTGCCATATGCGTTGAGTAGGTGGATAAGAATAGTTTTTAGGAATTGGGATTCTTTGTTTATCATTACCAATCCACGTACCAATTGTATAATTTGAAGTTAACCCCATGAACCATAGATTCGTATTATCGTTAGTTGTACCTGTTTTACCGCCAATATAGTTTAACGGCATATAGATATGTTTAGCCGTACCATCTTTTACTACAGAGTTTAACATGCTTCTCATCGTTTCGTTTGTTGATGGATTGTAAACACGAATTGCTTTAGGTTCATTATCGTATAATACGGTACCATCTCTTAACGTGATTTTTTTTATAGCGGTATTTTCATAAAATACCCCATTGTTTCCAAATGTAGAGTATGCATCTGCCATTTCTAATGGTGACATACCGACATTGAAGCCACCAAGAGCACGACCTAGCTCTACACGGTCTTCATTTGTAATCGTTCTAAACCCAAACTTATCTAAGTATGAATAACCTACACGTGGTGTAAGTTGCTCATATAATCGAACTGCAGCCGTATTAAATGAGTTCTGCATAGCAGTACGTATAGTTACATCCCCGTATTCTTTTTTACTATCATTTTTAGGACAATACGTGCCTTTACAGTAGTTATCTGCGTTTACTTTTGTATCTGGTGTAGCACCAAAGGTTTCGATATATGGTGCATAAACTAGTAATGGTTTAATTGTTGAACCTGGCTGTCTATATGATTGGAATGCTCGATTTAGATTGTGAGGTTCATAGTTTCTTCCACCAGAAATAGCAATAATTTCATGTGTATCATTTCTTATTACAACTGCTGCGCCCTGTGTATTTGTTGAAAGCGTTCCTCGATTAACTGCGTTAACTGTCGCTTGTTGTACTGAAGGACTTAAGCTTGTATAGACTTTTAAGCCTTGATTTTGTAAATATAATGCTCTCTCTTGAACAGTTTTTAATTTTTTTAATTCAGTTTGTTGTGCTGCTGATAGCTTGCTAGTATTAAATTTTCCTTTTTTACCAGCTAAAATACTCTTCAGTTCAGAATCTACGTAAGAATAGTAATCAGGATATTCCTGTGTTTTACTATCTTTCTTTAGCGTAATTTTTTCTTTCATAGCAGCAGTATACTGTTGTTCAGTGATTTTTCCCTGATCTCTAAGTATACCTAAAATTCTTTCTTGACGCTTTTTAGCATTATTAAAGTTTTTCAAAGGATCATATAAAGTTGGGTTATTTGGAATTGTACATACGAAAGCTGTTTGAGCAATACTCAAATCTTTTGCCGATTTGCTAAAATATGCTTTACTTGCAGCTTCAATTCCATAGTTTCGATTTGCAAAATAAATTGTATTAATGTACATTTCTAAAATTTCATCTTTAGAATACTGCTTTTCAAGTTGTAAAGAGATTTGAATCTCTTTTATTTTGCGTTCGACTGTACGTGCTTGAGTTAAATATAAGTTTCTTGCAAGTTGCTGAGTAATTGTACTAGCTCCCTGTTCTATTCCACTATTCGAAACATTCACCATAAATGCCCTAGCAACTCCAAATAAATCAATACCTTTATGTGTATAAAAATATCGATCTTCGGTAGAAATAAAGATATCTTTTACTAGTTGCGGAATATCACCGCTTTTTAAATTAATTCTATTATCACCAGAAGCAGGAATATAAAAAGGATTATTATTTCGATCATAAAAAACACTGTTCTGTGATAAAGAAACAACAGGCAGTTCTTCTACCTTTTTTTGGGGAATATGTTTTGAAGTCTCATATGCCATCATAGCTTGCTGAGATGTGAAATAAAAGACAAGAAAGCTTATTATAATAATAATAAATCCAATAATTTTTTTCATAATAGCCCTCTATATACTTTCTATTTTTTAATTCGTTTAAAGAAAAAATTAAACGAACGATATTATTTTAACACGATTTTTCATCTTGATGGGTATCTTATGTTATTTTTTACACAAATTGGTTGTATTAATAAAATAAGGAATAAAGTTGAAAATAGGCAATTTGTCTTACTTGAATATTCGTTAATCATATAAGACAATAAATAAAAATCAGAAAATTTATTTTTCTGGAGGTGAGGAAATGAAAGAGCAGTTCCTGTTTATTGATTTTGAATTTACAATGCCCGATGGAAAATCAAAAGGAATTAAATTTTTTCCGGAAATCATTGAAGTTGGTTTTGTAAGTGTCATTAATGATGAGATTAATCAAACATATTCTTCATTTGTTAAACCGCTGCAATTTCCAACGTTATCCTCAAGATGTAAAAGGTTTCTAAATATCTCTCAAGAAAATGTTGACCATGGAATACAGTTAAAAGAACTTGGAGAAATATTAAATGAAGCGACAAAAAACTATAGAACCACAGTGATTACTTGGGGCAACATGGATATGAGAGTATTAAAACATAATTGCGAGGCTGCGAATATTTCATTCCCAATTCATGGGGAAGTAAGAGACTTATGTCTTGAGTATAAAACCTTCTTCGGTAACCAAAATCAAACTGGCCTTTGGAACGCAATGAAAGAGTATGGAAAAGATGGAACTGGAAATCACCACAAAGCACTAGACGATGCATTAACAACATATCATATTTATAAATTAGTAGAAAAAGATAAGCAATACATGAAAAAACCTGCACCAGCGACTTTAGGAGACTTAATTGATTTCTCGTTACTAAAGAAAAGAATATCTTCATACTAAAAACCAATTGATTTTAAATCAGTTGGTTTTTTATTTTGTTGAATAACAACCATGTCAATTAAATTAGCAAATTTTCGAAAAGGAGTAGAGTGATGTTGATTTCCACTACAGGATGCTCGCTTTCCATGGGGCGAGACCTGAGCCTCCTCGGCGCCGCCTGCGGGGTCTCAGCCTTCCCGCTAATCCCATAGGAGTCGAGCATCCCTCCGTTCCAATCAACTTATTCATCAAAAAAAGTCTGCAACAAAACCTAATCAAATAGCCTTTACTTAGAGTATTCTAAGAGTTGTATATTAATTGCTTGTAGGTCAATTAATATGTGAGCATTAATTAAACTAATCAATTGAATTTGTTTTACTAAAAATAAGCTCATAATATTATTAACTTCTGAAAAAAACTTACTAGTGTTATTGGAATCATGAAATTGCTCAAACATAGTAACATTTAAAACCGTTAATAAATCATCCAAAAAAAAATAATTTCTTCATTAAATAAATGGTCATTTAATGTCCGTTTTACCTTTTGACCATTTTATGTTGTTGAAAGAGAGATTCTGAAGTTAAGATCCTAATTCACTGACATATTTTATAAGTGCGAATAATGGAGTTAAATTAAATGTTTTCAATATTTTTTGATGTATAAGTCGTTCATGAGTTTCACTTACCATTGGATTACAAATAGAAAATCATTAGTATCTTAACTATCAATAAAAAATCTCTCGACCAATACCTCATTTTTCTTTGATTATTAAAGAATACTTTGTATAATTGGCAGTGGGAGTGATGGGACTATGATGGAGTTTTTATATTTTCCTGAAGATAAAACAGAGTATATACCTGCCGTTATTTCATTAATCATTTTTATGATAGGTGCATTTATTACTTTTTACTTAATTAAAAAGGCATCGCTGAAAGAAGAAAAGCGTATAACAGAATTAATGGAATCAAAAGAAAAAAAATCATTACGTGAATAAAATAATTCAAAATGGGGACTTACTAAGGAAGGTCTCTTTTTTTTGGAATTACATCACATTTTTATCACATTTCTGTGATAGATTTATTTTTGTGAATTTATTAGCTAAATAGACTAATTCAAATCTGCTCAGCAAAGCGCGTTTAAAACATTAACTTTATCGATCTAAAATTTAAGATCTGTTTAATTTAGCAGAATCTTAGGAGGAAATACATATGAAAAAACTACTAAGTCTATTAATTGTAAGCATGATGATTACTGCAGGATGTTCTAATGAGAAGAAGAAGGAACCAGTAGTTGAAAAACCAGTTGATGTAAATATACTTCTGCCGACATCCGATATAAATTTAAATAAAGAAATTACAATACGTGCTGAAGTTAGTCAAAATAATAAAGCTGTTTCTGACGCTGATGAAGTTCAATTTGAAATTGGTAAAAATGGTGAAGATAGTATTGCCATGCTTGATGCAAAAAATGGTGCAGATGGTATTTATTCAGCTACATACAAATTTACTGATCCAGGAGATTACTATGTAATTGCCCATGTTACTGCTAGGGATCAACATTCAATGCCTAAAAAGGATTTTAAAGTTCAAACTACTACCGCAACTAGTAATAGTAATGGTGAAAAGAGTGAGCATGAAGCTCACAGTGGAGATGATCATCATGGCGATGTAATGATTCATTTAATGGGTACTGAAAATATAGATGCAAATAAAGAAAATCTATTTACGATTCATCTTATGACGAATGATGGAAAACCGCTAGAAAAAGCGAACGTACGAATTGAAACATGGAAAGATGAGCAAGGAAAGCATGACTATACTGATGCAAAAGAAGCTGCACCAGGCGAATATGAAGTTAAGTATACTTTTAAAGAAAAAGGAACAAATACAGTAAAGGTTCATGTTGAAAAAGAAGAACTACATGACCATACTGAAAAAGAAGTCACAGTAAATTAAATAATAATGAAGGCTATCCTATCTTTGATGAATAGAAGGATAGCCTCTTTTATATAAAAGCTTGAAGTCAAGAGCTACTGACTGATATCGCTTTTATGGGGGTGAATATTTTGAGAAAGATTTCGATCTTCAGCACGATTTTACTTTTCTTATTTTGTACTGGCTGTGTGCCAAATAAAATGTCACACATTAAGGATTCGGAAAATGTCCTTATTTCAGTAAATAAAAAAGTGGGAAGCTTAACTTTTCTAAATTTAGAGGACTTACATAAAGTAACAGATTGGAATTTAAATAGAGATGTAAGTGGAGCAGTATTATTACAAGACGGAGAAGATATTGCCGTATATCATCCAACAAATCCAAAAATAGATATTTATCATCTTTCAACAGGGGACCATGTCGATAGTTGGAACGTTGGTACTGGTATTACAAATATAATTTCTTTGAAAAGTAATCGGGTGATTGCTGTAACGAATGGAAAAAAGAATAACATTACATTTTTAAATCGTAAGGGTAAGGTTCTTAAAAAAATTAAAATAGGTAGAAATCCAATTTCGATGGTTGAAGATACGATTCATCATAGATTATATGTTAGCTTGTTTAACGAACGAAAAGTAATTGGGATAAACTTAAGTAGTTTTAATATTGAACAAACAATCGAAGTGCCGTACACATCGGTAGGCTTAATTTTAAACAAAGATTCATCTGAACTATATGTTGGGGGACATGGAAATGGTGAAGAGGAAAATGAGGACGTAAAAGTATATTCAACTATTACTGGTAAGCAACAAAAGTCTCTTCATACGCCATTAATGCCTATTTCGTTTTTTCAAAATGAAGATGGATTGTTTACGATTGCCCATGGAACCAATCAAATTTATAAGTTAAATCCGAATGTAGCTAAACAGACTAAGTTTATTGAAGTTGGATCGAATCCATATACGGCTATTGGCTTTAAACATACTGCGTATGCAGCTAGCTATGATTTAAATAAGCTGTACCAAATAAATACGACAACGATGAAAATTGAAAAAGAAGTTGCAGTAGGAAGAGGACCTTTTCAATTATTGTTAAGAGAGGGCATTCGTCATGATTGAAAGAAAGATATTAATTGTTGATGATGAACAAGAAATTTGCCAATTGGTTGGAATGTATTTAGAAAATAGTGGATATAGTTGGGACGAAGCAAACAATGGTGAGAGCGCATTGTCAAAAATAAGTCAATCAAACTATGATTTATTAATTTTAGATATAATGATGCCGATAATGGATGGATGGACCCTTTGTAAAAAGATTAGAGAAACATCAAATGTACCTGTGATTTTCTTGACAGCAAAAGGTGAAGAGTGGGATAAGGTAAATGGATTGAAAATGGGAGCGGATGATTATATCGTAAAACCATTTAGTCCTGGAGAATTAATTGCAAGAGTAGATGCAGTTTTAAGAAGAACGAAAAATTCGGATGCTTCCGTTTTACAGATTGGCCAAATCAAAATAAATGAAAAGTCTAGGAATGCTTTTGTATCAGACAAACCTTTATCACTTACTTTAAAAGAATATGATTTGCTTCTTTTCTTTTGTAAGAACCAAGACCACGTTTTTAGCCGCGAACAAATTTTAGAAAAGGTTTGGGGTTTCGATTATTTTGGTACAGCTAGAACAGTTGATACACATATAAAAACATTAAGAATTAAATTAGGACAGGATGCAGATTATATTTCTACGGTTTGGGGTGTAGGGTATAAATTTGGGATAAACGGATGAGGAAATTACTCTATTCTTTATCGTTTTTACAAAAACTTTGGTTAACGATTTGTTTAATCGTAATTTGTACAACAATCTTTTTCTTTTTAATGTTTCAGTTTGCATATAAGCAATTATATGTTTCATATGTTCGTTCCACTTTAATCCAAGAAGGTACAAGTTTAGTAAAACATTATCATAAAACGAATAATGTTAGTGACTTTTCAGAGTTTGTTTCAAAATTTGATGCTGTTTCAAATGCCAATGTTTTATTTATTAGTAATCCAAGAGATTTAAGTGCATGTATCCCTTATAATGTAAGCCACCAATCTTTCATTACTGAAGATGATCGTGAAACTTTATTAAAAGGAAAAGTGATTACGAAGACAGGATTTGAAAAAAGATTTAAGCATCAAATTATCGGTGTCGTTGTTCCGGTTGTAAAAAAAGAAAAACTTGAAGGAATTATTTATTTACACTTACCTTTAAGGAGTGTTACTGAATTAATCCAACAATCAAAATGGATCTTTACGATTAGTACATTGTTATTTGCTTTCATTATTCTTTTAATTGGTAGAAGTATAATAAAACAAATGATTAAGCCTTTATCAAGAATGGAGCAAATATCTTATAAAATGGCAAATGGTGATTACACCGAACGTATACACTACAATAGTGGTGATGAAATAGGAAAATTAGCTACTGCGTTTAACTCGATGTCTGATTCTTTACAAAAAGAAGATGAAAATAGAAAAGAGTTTTTAGCCAATGTTTCTCATGAATTAAGAACGCCGTTAAGTTATGTTAAGGGATATAGTGAAGCAATTTTAGATGGTGTAATAAAACAAGAACAACAACTAAAATATGTTGGTATCATTCAGAAAGAGGCTAGTCGGATGCAAAGATTAGTTAGAGATTTACTTGACTTGGCCACATTAGATGGTCAGCAATTTCCACTTAGTCAAGAACCTAATGTAATTGCTCAGCTAATTGAAGATACAATCGAAACATATTCTCAGATTCTTATTAAACGGAATATTAAAATTCAAAAGAATTTAGATGAGACGATTATCGCAAATGTTGACCCAGATCGTTTTCAACAGGTAATCCACAATTTACTTGATAACTCAATTCGTTACACACCTATAGGTAAAACGATTTATATTACACTATTTCAAGATAAACAAGTTACGTTGGAAATTTTAGATGAAGGAAAGGGAATTCCATCTGAAGAGATTCCACATTTAGGAGAAAGATTTTATCGAGTCGATAAAGCAAGATCTAGAAACGAAGGTGGAACTGGATTAGGACTTGCTATCGTAAAGCATATTATTGACCAACACAATGGTAAGATAAAATTTATGAATATAGATGGCAAAGGCTTGAAGGTTATTATTACTTTGCCGATAATTGAAATATAATAAATGTGAAAAAGAGTCCAGGTTCGAGGACTCTTTTTTTTATACAAAATTTGAAATACGTTCATAAATATGTTCAGGAATTTCTTCAGGAATTAAGTGTCCTGCCTCTGGATAAGTATATAAAGTTGAGTATCTTAAATCACGATGCAATCTTTCGCCTACTTCTAATGGAACTACTTTATCTTTTTCACCCCAAATTAATAGAGTAGGTACAGATATATTTTGTAAATCTTCAGGACTTAAATCACCTTCTCGATCACGAATCATCTTTGTTAATGCTCTAAAAATTTCATCTTGTAAAAAAGGTTCCTTGTATCCGTTTATCATCTCATCATCGATTAACTTCTGATCATGAACAACTGAAATTAGTGAATTCATAATGCCTTGTTTAGCTAAATGCCTTTTTATATATAGATAGAAAAAAGGAAAATAAGATGAAATAATTAAATGTGGATTTGCCCTTCCTAAATAACCAGAACTACATAATAAAATCACTTTTTTAACAAGCTCCGGTTCTTTCTTTGTTACATATAAAGCAATTTGCCCACCCATAGAATGTCCGACTAAATAAATGTTTTGTAAATTTAAATGATTTACAAGAGAGATTACGACATTCGCAAAGTTATCATACGAATATTTAAAATTTAAATGTTTTCCACTTTTACCAAACGGGGGTAGGTCAATTACGACAACAACATGATCTTTTGAGATAAAAGGGATTAGTCTTCGGAAACTGAAGCAAGATGATAAAAAACCGTGAATTAATACAAATACTTTTGAATCTTGCTTATTGCTATTATGGTATCCGTAAAGTTCATAATAAACATCAAGTCCAGAAACCTTATATGTTGACTGCATTGTTCTAGAATGATTCATCATCCAAACTCTCCTTTAAGTTTTTGGATTATTATGTCCAAACAAAAGGAATACATTCTATATCTAAGTAATGCTCTGTATGTCACCATATGTTATGCAAATCGCTAAAATACTTTTAAATTATAAGTTTTTCGTCAATTCTAATAGAGACAAAGTATTTATTTAAAATAATTGAAATAGCCCAACCTTTAAAGTGACTATAATAAGTAAAGGGATTTTAGAAAAGAAGTGCCATTTATGAGTAGTAAGCAAACTTTAAAAGTTGGTCTGTGTGTGCTAAAATTTAGTTAGTGGAATTGAACGAAAATTAGGAGTGTTTTGAATGGCACAAAACTACAATATTGGAAAAGTTTACACTGGTAAAGTAACAGGGATTCAAACGTATGGTGCCTTTATTTCACTTGATCACCAAACACAAGGACTAGTACATATTTCCGAAATTATTAATGGATATGTTCGCGATATTCGAGACTATATTTCTGTTGGGCAATTAGTAAATGTACGTGTACTGTCTATTGATGAGATGACAGGAAAAATAAGTTTGTCTTTAAAAGGAGCAAGTATCGATCAAGGATTTAATGGTGACGAGAACTTAAAACATGCAGCTAGACTATTAAGAGAGCTTAAACCAGATGGATTTAGCACCCTGCATAAAAAATTAAATGAATGGCTTCGCGTTGAGATGAAGAAAGAAAATATGACGAATTAAAAAGGAAGGGGATACCCTTCCTTTTTAATTCTTAGAAAAGTATAGATACAAAAGAGACTAATTTCGTCTGCGATTTATCTAACTTCATTTGTTTCAGGATGTGTTCCTAGCTCTTCTGAAGGTTTAAATAATAAGCCAAGGTTAATTAATCCTGAAATACCAACGATACCATAAATAATTCGAGCAAATGCAGAATCTGCACCACCAAAAATTGCTGCAACTAAATCAAATTGAAAAAATCCAATTAAACCCCAGTTTATAGCCCCAATAATTGTAAAAATAAGTGCAATACGTTGTAATGTACTCATATAGGTTAACCTCCTTTTTTATGACCTTCTAACATAGCTTTCCTCAATTGTTTTTGTTTATGTACTCAAAAATAATTATAAGAAGAAAAATCTTTGAAGTTTTTGTTAATTTTTTCACATAAATATAATTGCATTTACTTGCTTTCAATTATTTAATTAGGTACATTGTAAAGGTATTACAACTATTTAAGGAGGTTTGATGTATGACTTCTCATATTAAATTTGACTATTCAAAAGCAAAAATGTTTTTTCAAGATCATGAAATATCATATTTAAGGGATGCAGTGAAATTATTTCACCATACAATTCATGAAAAAACAGGAGCAGGTAGCGACTATCTAGGATGGGTAGAGTTACCTAATGACTATGACAAAGAAGAATTTTCTCGAATTCAAAAAGCAGCAGAGAAAATTAAATCAGATTCAGACGTTCTTTTAGTAATTGGTATCGGTGGATCTTATTTAGGTGCACGCGCTGCAATTGAAATGTTACAACATTCATTTTTTAATATTGCTTCTAAAGAAGAAAGAAAAGCACCTCAAGTTTTCTTCGTAGGAAATAATATTAGTTCTACATATATGCAGGATTTAATTCAAGTTTTAAAGGATAAGGATTTTTCTATTAATGTTATCTCAAAATCTGGGACAACTACTGAACCAGCTATTGCATTCCGTATTTTTAGAAAGCTGTTAGAAGAAAAATATGGTGTTGAAGAAGCTAAACATCGTATTTATGCTACAACTGATAAAGCACGCGGGGCATTAAAAACGGTTGCTGATGAAAAGGGATATGAAACATTTGTTATTCCTGACGATGTAGGTGGACGTTATTCAGTATTAACTGCAGTTGGTTTATTACCAATTGCTGCAGCGGGTATTGATATTGAACAAATGATGAAGGGTGCACAAGATGCATATAGAGAATACAACTCTTCAGAATTAGAAGATAATCAAGCATATCAATATGCAGTTGTTCGAAATGTTTTATATAACAAAGGTAAAACAATTGAGATGCTTGTTAACTACGAACCATCTTTACAATACTTTGGAGAATGGTGGAAGCAATTATTTGGAGAGAGTGAAGGGAAAGACCAAAAAGGGATCTATCCATCTTCAGCAAACTTCTCAACAGATTTACATTCTCTTGGACAATATGTACAAGAAGGTCGACGTGATTTATTTGAAACAGTTTTATCTGTTGAAAATCCTCGCCATGAATTAACAATTGAACTTGAGGATAACGACTCTGACGGATTAAATTATCTTGCGGGTAAAACTGTAGATTTTGTTAATAAAAAAGCTTTTGAAGGTACAATATTAGCTCATGCTGACGGTGGAGTACCAAATCTAATTGTTTCATTACCAAAATTAGATGAGTATACTTTCGGTTATACAGTATACTTCTTTGAACTAGCTTGTGCGATGAGTGGATATTTACTTGGTGTAAATCCGTTTGATCAACCAGGTGTTGAAGCATACAAGAAAAACATGTTTGCATTATTAGGTAAACCAGGATTTGAAGAACTAAAAATGCAATTAGAAGAACGCTTAAAATAATATAAAGACAAAAGGACCGTTGTTAAATTTACTTTAACAGCGGTTTTTTTATTGAAATTACAAATTAATATTCATGTTTTTACTTAATAAGAAAATACTATTGAAAAAGGAGGAGAAAAGCATGTATCCTTTAAAAACAAAATTAGAGAATGCAATATTTCCGCTTAATGATATTGAGGGGAAATTAAAAAATCATGGATTTGTAATTGGAGCAAACTGGGAATATGATCATGGGAGTTTTGATTTATTAATGCAGGATGATGACGGGTATCAATATTTAAGATTACCTTTTAATGTTACTTCAGGTTCGTTAGATATGAATGGAGCAGTTATACAATTTGATACTCCCTTTTTATTAACTCATATTTATAATGAGGGGCTAGATGATAATGTTGGTTTAGAGGGGAATTTAACTGGTTCATTAAACCAGTTCCAAGAACCAATTGAAAAAGATGGAAAAGTTCCTAGAAAATATCAAATAAAAGGGTTTGAAATTCTTAAGAGAATTGAGGACGAACTTTTATAAAAAAAAGAGCCAAACCTTTTGGATTGGCTCTTTTTTGATAGCAATTGTTAAGTAAGTAAGATAAGAAAATCATCTTTTGCAATTTTAATACTTTTATCGGGTCTGATGATTGTTTGTTTATCGCGAATGATTCCAATAATCATTTTATCGTTGTTTAATTCTTCAACTACAATATCGAAATAAAATTTTCCAATCATTTTTTGTTCAACTTCCAAGATTTTTACTGTAAAGTTTTCTAATTGATTTGTTAACTTAAGTACAACATCTGAATATCCTCTATGCATAATCGAACCTGACATTACAAAGGAAGTTAACAAATGCGCTTCAATGATTTCATTGGCGCCAGCTCGATTTGCGTTAATAACTTGATTTTTGGTTAAGATTTCTGCGATACAGTTAATTGATTGGTTGAGACCTTTTGTGGCGATGATTGTTAAAATTGTTTGCATATCAGCATCTTGCTCATTTTTATTTTGATCAGCCGTAATTAAGATTGTTTTAGCAAATTTTATATTTGCTCTTTCTAAAACCGAGTCATTGGAAGCAGAGCCTTTTACAAAGTGCACTTTTTCTAAATCAGAAGGTAATAACTCTAAGCTTTCATCAATTAATACAATATAGACCTGGTTTGAAGATGCACGTAGTTGTTTAATAACATTTTTAACTCGTTCATTCCAACCTACTATTATAATATGGTTCTTTTTCGTAAATGTAAGTGCACCTCTAAAATCCGCGTCCTGGTTCCTAAATGTTTGTGCTGTGAATGAAATCATATAATAAGAACCAAATCCAGTACCAAGTAAAATTAATATAACTGCAAAAAAACGTCCAACTGGAGATAGAGGTACGTAATCACCGTAACCTACTGTAAATGTAGTTACTATTGACCACCACATACCGTCCCAAACAGTAGGAAAAGTAAATGGCTCAGCGAAATGGATGATTGATCCGAAAATAGCAATCATCGATAATAAAATTAATGTAATTTTTAATAGTGTATAGGATTTAAAATAGATAGGTTGGTTACGAAACACTTTCAAGCTTATTCCTCCATCGCAATTTCGTAACACTTATTTTTACCAATAAGTAATAACTTATCACTACTATATACTTTCTATTTCAATTCCACGGATGTTTTCAATTTGTTCAATATCATAATAAATTTCTGTCGTTCTTCGTTTATTAAACACTAATAATTTCATTTGGACATAATGTTCATCATTATTTAATCCTTTTATTTTAATGTTTTTAACTGTAATATCCTGAGCGGTAATTTGATCAATGACAATATTTATATTTTCGCTTCCTAATACTGTTAGCTTCAAACTTATATCTCTTTCTTTTAATCTTTTAGGACCAAGCTTGTTAATTAGGTAAGGAATTAATTCTACACTTATTATTAATAAGCCTACACCTGCTAATGCCTCTGCGTAAAAGCCAGCTCCAACAATTATTCCGATACCCGATGCGCCCCAAATCATAGCAGCTGTTGTTAATCCGGCTATTGTATCATTACCTCTTCGGAGAATTACACCAGCTCCAACGAAGCCGATTCCTGATACTATTTGAGCCGGTAAACGTAACGGATCCATGGTTATATTTAAATAATCACTCCCATGAAATGAAAAGGCAGAACTAATAGAAACAATTGTTAATAGGCAACTCATTATTGAAATAACAAGGCATGTTTTTAATCCAAGAGGTTTTCTTTTTAACTCTCTTTCTAAACCGATAACGGAACCTAACATTGCTGATACTAGTAATTTTATGAGGATATCTGGTTGTAGATCCATTTTCTAAACCCCTTTTCTATATAGTTTATGGCTAATTCGACATTGCCTATTACACTTCCTTCGTACTATATATAAATTTTTTTATCATTTATAAAAAAAATGAAAAAAAGGGCTTGTCATAATCTAAATGGGATGTTATATTTATATACGTCGCCAAGATGGTTCGACAAAAAACGAAATGAAGTAATAAAAAATAAAAAAAATGTTGACTCGCTGTTGAAGAGATGTTAATATGAAAAAGTCGCAAATGACGCGACGAAGTGAACTTTGAAAACTA
>NZ_NUYF01000041.1:0-243 GCF_002566505.1 Bacillus sp. AFS077874 | reverse complement strand
AAAGGACTTCAATATTTTACAAAATGAATTTAAACTAAATCCAATAAAAATTGTAGTTAGAATAAGTCTCCTACTCCTTGCAGAGACTACTTTTGATTATTTTTATTAGTTTAAAAAGGAGAGAATTTTATGAAATCAACAAAATCTGTTGAACCATTATTTACCTCATTTGAAATTGGAGAATTGAAGCTTGAAAATCGATTTGTTATGGCACCAATGACCCGCAAGTTTTCACCGAATGGG
>NZ_NUYF01000040.1:0-641 GCF_002566505.1 Bacillus sp. AFS077874 | reverse complement strand
CTGCCATTTAGTTGCATTAGAAAGTCAACAATCTAATATAACGGATCCTTGAATTTAAAAAAGCGAACTGTCTACATTCGACAGTCCGTTTCGAAAGAGAATAGAGCGTTCTCTCTCGTAAATTATTTCATTTTTTTCGATTCATTATTACATTTAGGCATTTTTTATTTGATATTCTATTGATTATTTGTGTACATCTGTTTAATTTGTTAGTATGTAAAGGCAACTACTTACGAACGATATATCAAAATAAATGAGCTAAGAAGGTGCACGACATGGCAAAATTGAATGCAGTCGAAAAGTTAAAAAAGGAATTAGGTAAGACGCGCGAAGCGATCGACATTGCTAAAACCATCTTAGAGAAAAAACACGATCCTCAGTTGGCAGAACAGTTAAAGAAATTAATCAAAGAACACAATGAAATCGTGACACAGTTAAAGAGCATTCATTAAAGATGCTCTTTTGTTTCTTCTAAAATTAATTACCCAGCCCGTTCATAAACCTCAACCAATAGTTCATCTTCTAATCGCCCCATTTACAAATTCGTTGAAGAAGTATTACACAGATTCTTCAACTAAACTACCATTAGCACAATAAAAAAATCGAGTAAAAGCTAACCATGTTGTTCAACAAACGCATGC
>NZ_NUYF01000039.1:0-810 GCF_002566505.1 Bacillus sp. AFS077874 | reverse complement strand
AATAGGTACTGCTGAGATATCTAATGTATTTCTTGTAGCTTTCTCGTAAGTACGAATTCCTCTTTCACAAAGAATAATTTGGTCATTTCCTTGCGAAATAATGTATTCTGCAGCATTTATAAATTCTTCAATTGTTGCTGAAAGTCCACGTTTTAATAATACAGGTTTATTTACTTGACCAACGGTTCTAAGTAAATCAAAGTTTTGCATATTACGTGCACCGATTTGAATTACATCAACATATTCTAAAGATCTTTCAACATCATTTGGATTTAGTATTTCACTAATTACTGCTAAATCAAATTCATTTGCCACTTCTCTTAAAATTTGTAGTCCTTCGTATCCAAGTCCTTGGAAATCGTATGGAGAAGTTCTAGGTTTAAATGCACCGCCTCGCATCATTGTTAAACCTTGTTGTTTCATAGCTTGTGCTACTGCACGTACTTGTTCGTAGCTCTCAACTGCACATGGCCCCATAATAAATGATTGAGAACCATCACCAAGAACAATATCATTTTTCACTTTAACAATTGTATTGTCTGGCTTTTTCTTTCTTGAAACTAAAAGAGCTTTTCTGTGATCATCCTCTTGTAGTTCTAAGCTTGCTTGGAAGATTGTCTTGAAAATATGTTGTAAAGTTGAAGTTTCAAATGGACCTTCATTTACATTTGCAATCATATCTAACACTTCACGCTCACGAACTGGATCGAAACGCTTAATACCATGTTTAATCTTTTGCTGACCAATTTCTTGAACAACTTTTCCACGCTCGTTTAATAATTCAACGATTTTTAAATTAATCTCATCAAC
>NZ_NUYF01000038.1:0-218 GCF_002566505.1 Bacillus sp. AFS077874 | reverse complement strand
TTTCCTTTTATTGATTTTCCATTTACTGTTATGTTTGTTATTGAGCTTCTCCATTTTGAATTGTCTTTGAAGGTTATGTTGATTGTTTTTCCTACTTTGTTATCTTTTTTGTCTGCTGTTAATGTTGGTGCAGGTTTTACTTCTGGAATAATAACCTGTGTTACTTGTCCATCTTTGTAACCCTTTGCTTTTATTACGATCTTGTAGGATTGAGCCTT
>NZ_NUYF01000037.1:0-661 GCF_002566505.1 Bacillus sp. AFS077874 | reverse complement strand
TCCCCCTGTGAGAGTAGAACATCGCTTGGTTTATGATTATTCCGCAGTAGCTCAGTGGTAGAGCACTCGGCTGTTAACCGAGTGGTCGTAGGTTCGAACCCTACCTGCGGAGCCATTTTGGAGAGCTGTCCGAGTGGCCGAAGGAGCACGATTGGAAATCGTGTAGGCGGGTAACCCTGTCTCAAGGGTTCAAATCCCTTGCTCTCCGCCACATGTTTTCAGGACTATTATACTGGCCCGTTGGTCAAGCGGTTAAGACACCGCCCTTTCACGGCGGTAACACGGGTTCGAGTCCCGTACGGGTCACCATTTTATTACGGAGGATTAGCTCAGCTGGGAGAGCACCTGCCTTACAAGCAGGGGGTCGGCGGTTCGAGCCCGTCATCCTCCACCATCTAATTAAATTCTTATTATCGCGGGGTGGAGCAGTCTGGTAGCTCGTCGGGCTCATAACCCGAAGGTCGCAGGTTCAAATCCTGTCCCCGCAACCAAATGGTCCCGTGGTGTAGCGGTTAACATGCCTGCCTGTCACGCAGGAGATCGCCGGTTCGATCCCGGTCGGGACCGCCATTTAAGATGGCTCGGTAGCTCAGTCGGTAGAGCAGAGGACTGAAAATCCTCGTGTCGGCGGTTCGATTCCGTCCCGAGCCACCATCTTAAA
>NZ_NUYF01000036.1:0-1652 GCF_002566505.1 Bacillus sp. AFS077874 | reverse complement strand
AATTTACGTGTTCTGCAAATAGTTCTGGAAATTGAAACAGATGCCCGTGACCAGAATCAGGATATATAATCAGCTGTGCTTTGGGTAATTTCTCTGTTAAGATATAACTGTTTTTAGTCGGTACCATCACATCATTAACACCATTAGTAACAAGTACAGGGTGTTTGATGTTTTGTAACCATTCATAATCATGATTAGATTTTTGTTTAGCCCATTTTGCAATGGCTTGTAATTGTGCCTCTTTTACTTGTTCTGAACTGTTTACTTTTTTCTGATTAGAAATTCTTTGTAATGAAGCCATTCCTGCAGATTTACTTGTTTCGGTTTGTTCGTAGAAAAAGAACATAAAATCATTTATTCCATCTTCTTCCGTTCCGCCGTGACGATTCATTCTTTCAAAAATCTCTGGATTTGGATTAATACCAGATTCAGGCGAAGTACCTGCCATAATAATTTTTCTTACTAAATCTCCTTCTTGTAAAGCTAGCTCTTGTGCAACCATGCCACCAATGGAAAAACCAAGAATGTCAACTTGTTCTAATCCAAGAGTTTTTATAAATGTTGCTGTATCTTTTGCCATATCAGCAATTGTAGTAGGCGTTAGTCCATCGGTCTCACCAACCCCTTTATTGTCAAATAAGATTACTGGGCGTGTATTTGCAATAGGTTCAAGCATGTTTGGATCCCAGTTTTCCATCGTTCCTCTAAAGTGAACAAGAAATACTACTGGTATACCATCTTGTGTACCAAATTTTCTATATGCGTAACGAGTTCCATCTGCTTCAATAAATTCTGATTCTGTTGGTATTTTAAAGTTTGCCATTTTTGTGTCCTCCTTAGAAATTAAAAAACGATTTTATAAGTATGCATTATGATGGTTTGTTTCATGCCGATTTTAGAACGAGCGTTCTAAAATCGGTAAAAAAAGAAAGCTAGCCCAACACTGAAAGTGCTAGAGTGATGATGCCTTCTAATTCTTTTTTATTGTAATTAGTTTTTATTAGTACTCTTATACCTACCAAATTGTTGTGTAAGAAACGAGATGTGTTATCAGAATCGATTTCTTTTGATAGCTCTCCACTAGTTTGGCCCCGTTTTATAAGGTTATTAAACATATCTTCAGTACGGTTAAACATTTTTGTAACTATGCGTCCAATTTCTTTGTCCAACAAAGATAATTCAATGGCTGCATTTACTGATAGACAACCTTTTGGGTATTGTTCAATGGAATTCAGTATGAAAATAAAAACTTCACGTATCGCCTGTTTAATGGATGAAGTGCTGCTAATTATGCTTTCCATCTCATTGACGATGAGCTCTTCATAGTGATTAAGGGAAGCTAAAAACAGTGAACGCTTGTCACCAAATGTGTCATATATACTCCCGCGGTGTATCCCCATATGATCCACCAAATCTTGCATGGATGTTTTTTCATAACCCTGTTCCCAGAAAAGCTCCATTGCTTTTCTTAATACTGCTTTTTCATCAAACTCTTTACTTCTAGCCATTTTATTTCTCCTTAAAAAAATCCATGAACCAATACTAACAAAAACAAACGTCATAATCTATTATAGAATGAACGTTCTAAAATAAACACATGAATTTCAAACCATGATTAAATAATACCCTTTTTAGAACGATTAGTAAAGAAT
>NZ_NUYF01000035.1:0-898 GCF_002566505.1 Bacillus sp. AFS077874 | reverse complement strand
ACAGGTCCAGCGGGAGCAACGGGAGCGGGTGCTATCATTCCGTTTGCATCGGGTGGTCCGGTTTCAATGAGTACTCTATTAACTGGATTAGCTGATACAGCAGGCCTGATTGGATTTGGTAGCTCAGCTTCAAATGTACAAATACTTGGAGGAGCAATCGATTTAACTGGAACTGTGTTAGGTCCAATTCTTGACTTTGCATTTTCAGTTCCAAGAGCAAGTACAATCACTTCAATCTCTGCATTCTTTAGTGAAACAGTAGGTTTGAATCTTATTCAAACATCTATCACGGTAACTGCTCAATTATATAGTGCACCAGCAAATAGTAATAGCTTTACACCAATTCCAGGAGCTTCAGTAACTTTAGCTCCAAACCTTACAGGAGTTGTATCTTTAGGATTTATTGCTAATGGTATTAGCGCTCCTTTAGCAATTCCGGTAGCTGCAACAACAAGATTAATGATGGTATTTACAGCTGAAGCAACTGGACTTAACCTTGCTAATACTGTAGTTGGTTATGCAAGTGCAGGAATTACGCTTAATTAATCAATAAATAGATAATTAAGATATTAATTCAAGAGTTGACTCTACTCTATTAGATTATTAATTCTATCTGAATGATAGGATTGAATCTAGTTAGTAGAGTTTTTTTGCGGATTTTTAATAGAAATAGTATTAAAATCCAAACAAACTTGTCCAACAAAAATAGTATAAAGTGTACGTCAAAATATTTTTGGAGGTGTATCTATTTGCCAATACCACCAGGCCCACCAGGCCCACAATTACCACCAGTCTTACCATTACCACCAGCTCCAACAGGTCCTACGGGAGCACCATTGCCACCAGGTCCTCCACCGCCAACAGGAGTTACAGGTTTAACAGGTCCAACAGGAGCAAC
>NZ_NUYF01000034.1:0-1228 GCF_002566505.1 Bacillus sp. AFS077874 | reverse complement strand
TGGTAACCAAAAACATCAGCATAATAGCTGATGTTTTTTTGTGTTGGAAAATGAAAACGATAGACTTACTTAAAATTTTACTTAGTAAATAGAAATTAATTCCAGGAATGATCAAAAGTCAACTGACACGGTTAAGTTTTTGTTGTAGGATACGCTAAAGAAAACGGAAAATAGCATCATCGCTTTCTATCTGACGAAGAGAAAGGTGTAATAAAAAGTTTGGACCATATTCAAAATGGAAATTGTCTACATTATCGAATGAAATAATGTTATAGGCTGCATAAGGAAGTAGCTACAAAGTATCTTATGGTCTGAGTAACGAAAGTACAAAACACGACATTAAAGAGTGATTGCTCACATCATTTGTTTTTGAAATGACAGTTACTTATGATTGTTGAGTTTGTCCAGACTCAATATTGAGTCTATGTTTATTTGATTTATAGATTATATGAGGTGTTTGACTGATACTTAACAACTTCTTGAAAGAAGTATTTCCTAATTTAGAACTTAGACCACCTTTGTTTTACAATTGGGATATTGGGATACGATTTGAACTTGGGGTAGAGTGGGAAAGGGGTTATGTTTATCCTGATAACCCATATATATTGGGATGTTATAAAAGGGCAATCACTTTATTTGAAGCGATACACTCTTCAATAGAAGATATATTTGTCGTAATGGATGTAAATGATTTTGAAAGAGGTAAACAAATTAAACGTAAATTAGTGAACTTTCCACCATATGTAGAGAAGTCACTATTGTATAGATTAAAGCATCAAACGAAGCCATATGTTTTTCCTGAAGATGACGAAGAAGGAACATATAAAACGCATAGATTTAAATGTAATACGAATGAATTCAAATACCATTCTTTGTTAAAAGCAATATGCAACCATGATTTGGGAATTAGTCCGAGGGTTTTTCATAGAGTATATTTTATCAATATTAACAAGAAAACGATCTTTCACATTTACGATGACAGAGGGTGTGATTTATTGGCAACTTCACCCGACACAATAAGAGATATATATGATATTTACAATGAATGGATCTTGGATTATGACAAACCTAATATTGAGAAGGTTTTTAGTTGAAACATGATGAAAAGGGAAGCTACATTTCGTAGTGTTTCCTCACTAAAATTAACAGAGCAATATATATAGAAAGTTTCAAAAAAAGAGCGTATAAAACTTTTATTAATTTTTTGTAAAGAAATGCTTGCAATGAT
>NZ_NUYF01000033.1:0-18938 GCF_002566505.1 Bacillus sp. AFS077874 | reverse complement strand
GGGCACACATAAAAAAATCGACTTTTATGTCGATCTTGTTGATAAACTAAAGCATGCTAGCCTAATTATTGTTCTTTGGAGAATGGTTTCTGTAAATTGGTGGACTTCCATTGTCCACTTGTCAAAATTTGCACCTTTACCTCAACATCTAAGGAAGACGGTGAAAGTGAGATCGCTCCGTTCTTTTCAAATTTTTTCCAGTCTTTTACATTATTTCGATAAAGTATTTGTGAAAGCTGATAAACATCAATTCCTTTATTAACCCCATTTTTGTAGGTTTCTTCAACTTCCTTTTTCAATGTTTTTTCAGCTATTTGTTTTACTGTTTTCATAGGCAAATATTTTACAACCTGAAAAATATCTCCTTTTATACGAATCTTCATTCGAAAATGGGGTTTGTTGTTCTTTATGTAGGCGACTGTTTTGATTTTTGGTTTTTTCAATACGATTTCTGTAATGGGCTCCCCATCTTTTTTTAATAGTAACGGTGCTCGGGTGAAAGCCTTGTCCGTCCATTTTAAACCTGATAAGTCTTTGTCAGACAAATACCCTTTGTAGCTCTTTGAAGCTACAAAAGCGGACCCGCTATATTTTAATAATGGGAAATCATTTTTGTCTGATCTCCATTTTTTTGTAATCGATAAGAATGGGATTTGTGTGGTCATCGCAGGCTCATAAAAATAAGCACGAAATTTGAAAAAAATCAAAGGACTAAAAAGAGAATAGTTTTTTGTCATTTCATTTGGGTTATCCCTCACTGTATAAAGGGGTGAGAGATTTAAGATAGTTCCAGTTGTCAAAACCTCCTCGATTGGTTCCTTTGTTCCAAATACCCACATCGTATTCCTAAACTGAAAGAAACGAGCAAAGAATTCATCAATTTGTCGTATATCTCCATGTTTTAATACATTCTCAGAGAATACGACTGTATTTATGTGCTCCCAAGACACCCTTTGTTGACTCGTTTTATAAAAATCGAACGCTGAATGGTCTAATATCTCCCCTGTTCCTTTTCCAATAAAAATTGGCTGTGGTGTCCGCATTGTGGTTTCTTGTTTTGCAAAAGTGGAAAAATTGATAAATTGAGGATAGAGCACATATTGATTATTTTTAAAGTCAACTCCTAAGGCATTCATGTACCATACATGCTCAACTTCTCTTGTATCCCAACAGCCGGTTAACAGAAAAATAGATGGAAATACTATAAGAAGTTTTTTATGAAATAATGTTTTCCTCATCTTTTTTCCTCATCCTTTTGTTTCGTGCTATCGTTCGTATGAATCTCTTTCGGTCTCCGTATCATATTTTTAAAACGAATTCGGATTGTTGCCGGCATCAAACTAGTTGGTACAAGTGGAGAGTAAGGGGCCATAAATGGAACCCCGAAAGAGCGTAAATTCACAAGATGAATACAAATAATAAAAACAGAAAATATAAGCCCTGTTATTCCGAGTAAGCTTGATAGTAGATAGACAAAATATCGGAGAATACTTAATGTTCCCGAAAGCGACTGGTTGATCAAAGTAAATGTTGAAACAACAGAAATAGCCATCATTACGACAATACCAGGAGAAGCCAATCCTGCGCTGATGGCAGCTTGCCCAATAATTAACCCACCTACTACAGATAACGTTTGACCAACAGTAGTAGGGATTCTAAGACCTGCCTCTCTTAGTAACTCAAATAAAAAAATCATCAAGAATCCCTCTAATGTAGTAGGAAATGGAACTCCCTCTCTTGACAAAGCCAGTGTTGCCAACAATGTGTAGGGTATTTGATCCGGATGATAAGCGACTAAAGCAATCCAAAATCCCGGTAGAAAAACAGCTATAATTAAGCTGAAGATCCTCAGTACTCTTCCCAAGCTTGCAAAAGGGGCTGACGAATGCTGGTCCTCTGCATTATTCACGAAAAACACAAGAGTAACAGGTCCAATAGATGCAGTCGGAGTGCCTTCCACTAATAAAACGAATCGTCCATAAAGTAGGCAATTTACAGCATAATCAGGTCGTCCCGTATATTCTAATAAAGGGAAGAGACTGAAAGGCCGGTCTGTAATAAGTTCTTCAATTTGATCAGATGAAACAATGCCATCTACTTTAATATTATTTAATTTGGATCGTACTTGTTCTAAAACATCCTGTGAAATAACATCTTTCAAAAAAAGAACAGCAACCCTAGTTTTACTTCTAGTTCCAATAACAAATTCTTCATAACTAAGGGAGCATGTTTTCAATCTTTTTCGAATTAATCCAATATTGGTTTGAAGTTCTTCTACAAAACCGTCCCTTCCCCCTCTTAGTGTCACTTCCGTACTAGGTGCTTCTACAGATCTTGCTGGTAGCATCGCTAGTTTGATGGAAAAAACCAGCCTAGACGCAGTGAGGAAAAAGAGAACTTCTCCTTCGTAAATTTTTTGGGCGAGGTCTTCCTGTGAAAAGTCTGATTTAACGAAAGTGATAGGGAAATCAAGTTTTGACTCCAAATCCTTTGCATCACCGGAAAATCCATTTTCCAATACTTCATGAAGATGAGGCATGATTGTTTTTCTCAATTCTTTTATGTCAATGAGACTTTGACAATATACAGATAAAATAGAAAAATAACGTTTACCACTATCGATTTGATGTTTTTGGAAGAGGACATCTTGCGCTCCTTCAAACCAGCCCTTTAAAATTTCTTCATCCCACTTGACCCTCATCTGATCTTGATCAGGTTGATTATTACGCTTCATTGATGTTACCTCCATTCTCTTTATTCACAAACATGGAGAGGATGGCTAAAAGTACAAGTATCAAGAGTATGAATACCATAGTCCCCGGTAAAAATTGACGGGATAAAAACAAATAAAAAGAGGTATCATTAATCGACAAAATAGATATCAGAGTGACCCACCCGAGGAAAAAAAGTTTTACTCCACTATTCACCTTCTTATTTGTAACTTGAAGAATATCTGAGACTAAAAAAGTAAGAAGAGACAAGCGGATGAAAGCTCCAACAAACCATTGATAAACTGATAAAAAGTCGAGATGTTCAATATAACGACCAATTGATACGAGCCTCCATTCTTCAAAGGCTGGGTATCGTTGCTTAGCAGCCACGAATGGACCAAACTCTGTGATGGCCCCGATCGTTGGTCCAAGAGTAAGGATTACAAAAGTGATTCCAATCCAAATCAAAGTAGTAACCTTTATTTTTTCATTTAAGTGATGATGAAAAAATAAGATAAAAACAACCTCTACAAATCCTGATATTGGATAGATCATGCCTTTTATAACAGGAGTAGTACCGTGTTCTATATATGGTTTTAAAAAAGCGTAGTCTTTATGCGGAAAATTCGCAGTCATGACAAAAAAACCTAAAAGAATAACTATTGGGAGAAGGATACCCGCCGTTAACCCTATGGATTGAATTCCGTGCTTTGCATTATAAAAACAGATTATAGAAAAAGTAGCACCTAATAATACTCTAGGTGTCATCGGCAGATAAAACGATAAAAAGGTTAACGTTTCCTTTAAAAGGACGACACCCGAGGAAAATAAGTATAGGAGGATCATAGCCATTAATGGATAGGTAATAAATCTACCGAATTTTCCCTTAAGCCATAGAAATAACTGTTCTCCATTCATACGTTTTTGGATAAAGTAGAGAATTGGTATCAAGAATAGTAAAGAAACGCTTGAGAGCAAAATGGTAATCCAAGAATCACGGCCCGAAACGTCCAAAACCATAGGAATGATAATGACATGGTTAACAAGTCCAGTACTACCAATTAAGATAAATGACATTTGAAGCAAGTTGATAGTTTGGTTTTTCATGTACATTCCTCCAGAAAGCAAATTCGTTACCAAGATAGTATATCCTTCTGGAATATTTTTATTATTTTTGAAGTCACCCTCCTACTTAATTATCTATATCAAAACCTACGTATATAAGTATGTGGTTTTTTAATTTATCATTAATTCACCTCAGAAACGATCCTACCAGTTTGTTCAAGAAGAAACTAACCACTTTTGTGATTCGTGACCTTTAACAAAATGAGCGCTCAATTGTATTGTGAAATATCTCATCTAGATTCTCTATAAATTCTAAAAAATCTTCTATTAAATTAGAAAATCAACAAACACTTAGACAGTGCCTTCTAAAAAATGCATAAAAATAAAACAGCTAGTCTACCAATTAAATGGGTAGCCTAGCTGTTTTATTAAACTTGAACTCTATATTTCAAGGATTATTTGATTTGATTTTGCCCTAGAGACACAGGTTAAAATCATTTTATTGCTTTTTCTTTGATCCTCATCCAATAAGAAGTCGTGATGCTCAATTTGACCATCAATTACATTTACTTCGCATGTCCCACATCTACCAACTCTACACGAATATGGTACTTTTAAGCCCTCATCGAGTAAAACATCTAATAAAGATTTATCAACAGGAACTTGTTTTGTCGTACCATTCGCCAGTCTTACCTCAAAAGGTCTAGAGTTAGCCAATAATTGTGGTGTAAAAACCTCAATATGGACACTTGATTTCGGATAGCCAAATGCATAAGCTGATTCATTAAATTGCGAAATAAACCGATTAGGACCACAAAAATATACATGAGTTCCGATTGAATGGTCTAAAAGCGTTTCAACTTTTATTCGACTAGAATTAAGCTCTTTCGTAAAGTAAAAAGTAGTCTCTTCTTTATAATATTCATTTAAAAAGTCATGAAATGCACTACTTGATTTTGTTGCCGAAGTATAGTGAAGTTCAAAAGACTTATTTTTACTTTTTAATTCTTTCATCATCGATAAAAATGGCGTTATGCCAATTCCCGCTGCATAAAACACATGATGTTTCGCTCTTGAACTTAATGGAAAATGATTTTTTGGATAGCTAATCCCTAGTCGATCACCTACTTTAATTCGTTCATGCCAATATTTTGAACCGCCCTTTGATTCCGAACTTAAATGAATGGCAATTTTATAAGTGTTATCAATAAGTGAATGATGAACTAAAGAAAAAGGTCTGCAAATAATCTCATTTTCTGCAGAAACATATGTATTAATATGAGAACCTCCACTAAAAGTTGGAAGATTAAATTCATCAATTGGAATCAAACTAAATTCTTTAACCTGTTGTGTTATTTGCTTTATTTCATTAACACGAACTAGTATCGTATTCTCAATCAATCCATTCACTCCCATCTACAATTTAGCGATGTTTCCTAAATATGCGTCATAATGGACCGAATAATGGTCAGAAACTGAAAGTAATAAATGACAGTTATGACACTGAATTTCTTCACCAATTTCTAATTTTTTTAATTCAGTTAAACTATGACAACGACAACAAAAAACCTTCGAGTTCAGTTCACCATAACCAACATATTGTACTTCATCTTCAAAAAATCCAACATCTTCTATAATCGGCCGTAAATTTTTAAGCTCTTCTTTACTTAGTGCTATATATAAATAGCTACCCATCTTCTGACTTTGCAACCAAGTTTTGATATTATTTTGCAATTGTTCTGGACTTGAATCAAATCCGATGAAGACAAAATCAAAAGAATAATTTTTCTCAAGTAACTTTTCTAAAATTGGCTGGATTAACGACCTCCCTCTATGATTCGAACAGATTAAATATTTTCTTTTTCCATCTATAAAACTAGCTTCTTCAACTATTAAATTATTCATCGCATTCTACCCAACTTCATCAAGTTTATTTTTTAAGTATGTTATTACTTCTTTTTTATATGAAGAGATTCCTTTATAATCTAAAATGAAATCCGGTAATTCACATAGAATTTTATAAAATTGCTCTAACCATTCCTTATTGAAGGTTAATTGCTCTAGTGGTAATAAGTGAGTATGGATCGTAAACAGGAGCCCATTACTAGCAGCCAACCTAAATAACTTTTGAACTTCAACGCGTAAGTGAACAAATTTCCCAACATTATCAGTTGTAACTTTTTTTCGATCTTTACCCCATTGATCGAATGTTTCTAATGAAGTATCTAGTCTTTTCCCCGCCATTAGTGACCAATTTTTACGAGTCCATGGTGCTCCTTGTTCAATATTTTTTAAGAAACGAAGAATTCGATCATCCAATGATTTTTCACTAAACATAGGGATCGGCTGATGAATCTCTTTAAATCTCATTCCTAGTTTAAAAGAAAGTGACCAATTAGAAGGAAAACAGAGGTGTCCAGCATCTAAAAATAAATCGCCATCTCGTTGACTCATATAAATTAAATCTTCTTGTACATGTCTACCTATAAAATTCAATGGCTTTCCTAAAACAGAAGTTCGATCCCCAAAGCTAAATTGTTCCTCCTCCATCAGAAGCTTATTGTAAATAGTCCAATATTCATGACCCTTATGAACTTCAAAATAGTTTGGATAATACCTTATTAAATGATCTAAAACTAATTCTACAATTTCCCATTGCCCTTCAAAACTAGTAGGAAGTGCTTGATAACAATTGCTAGGTGAATTGTGTAATAAGCTTCTTTTTAATTTTATTTCATTCTCATATTTAGGAGTAATCTCGATGCTTACAGGTGGATCTAATAGTATAGAATTGTTAGAGTAACGATAAATCTCCTCTTTAAACGGATACGGAAAGCTTTCTAATTCATTACCTTGATTCATCTGAACACCCTTTTTAGTAGATTAAAAGTAAATCGTTCAAAAAAGTTAAACTAGACAAAGGTAAACATGCTATTAATTTCTTTTTTATTACATTAGATTTTAATTAATTATAAGAATATTCTGTTTTTTATGTCAATAGCTAGTCCGATTTATTGTTCAATTTAATAGAAAGTTTACGATAGAATCGGTTATGGGGTACTATCTCTCAGATTTTTGCGTTTTTACTTACTCATGAACACTTTATGAGGTACTATATCTCTGCTTTTTGCTTTTTTACTTCCTCATGAACCCTAGTGTGCAGGTCCTTTCATCCTTTTGCGTTTTCT
This sequence comes from Bacillus sp. AFS077874, assembly GCF_002566505.1. Lineage (NCBI taxonomy): Bacteria > Bacillati > Bacillota > Bacilli > Caryophanales > Bacillaceae > Bacillus > Bacillus sp. AFS077874. The sequence continues at coordinate 11,974 of NZ_NUYF01000033.1, read as the reverse complement.
CTACTAATAAACCTCAGTATGTTATTACCTTTCAATACATATAAAAAAAATTGCCTATATTCTTTTATAAGCAATTTTTGCATTTTGTTTATTCAATTTCTCCTTTCCAAGCAAGCATTCCGCCAGTCATATTCACAACATTAAATCCATGACTTTCTAAAAACTGTACTGCTCGACTACTTCTGCCACCAGCATGGCATACAACGATGTATTCATTATTTTTATCTAGGTCTGCCATACGGAATTCGATTAAACCAAGTGGAATATGCGTCGCACCTGGGATCATTCCGTTTGCTACTTCATCCGCCTCGCGAACATCAATAATATTAAGTGAATTTTCATTCTTTAATAGATCTTCAAGTTTTTCTGCTGTAATTTCTCTCATTCATTATTCTCCTTTATTAAGACCAGGTGCTCATTCCGCCTTTTACATTTGTAATATTGGTATAACCCATTTTTTTAAGAACTTTACATGCTTTTTTACTTCTCATTCCACTTTGGCAAATAATAATTGTTTCTTGATCTTTTGAAAGATGATTTAAATTTTGCTTTAACAAATGCAATGGAATATTTTTGAATTCTTTTATATGACTTCCTTTATATTCTGCAGGTGTTCTAACATCAATGAATTGTTTTTCCTTACTTTTCAATTCATTTTTTAATTCATTTGTTGAAATTTGCTTTACCCCTTTAATTGGAAGAAAAGTTTGTACTAGAAAATAAGCAATTAATACGATGATTAGAATATTTAACATTTCTATTTAAGTCCTACTTTCAAGAGGTTGATGTTCAGAAATATTTTGGCCAGTGATAAGTTTTACGAATATTTTTTATCTGCTTTTTACTAATAAGTTAACTGCTTCTTTTACAAGCTCTTCTGCACTTTCTCCATTTTCATCAGCTAATCTTACACATTCAATTAGATTCGTACTAACGATGACTCCAATTGTACGATCCATTGCTGCTCTTACTGCTGATAATTGAGTGATAACATCTTTACACCCTTTATCTTCATCCATCATTTTTAAAATGCCTCTAAGTTGCCCTTCAATTCTTTTTACTCTATTTTTTATTTGATCATCATAAGTCATAGAAATCTTTCCTTTCTTAGTAAAATTTTTACATTAGTTAAATTGAACTATATACCCAGATAGGTATGAAGTCAATAAAATTGCCGTCATTTTAGATTACTAGAAAAAGAAGATAGTCAATTTCATTTTAAACAGCATAAAAGCCTGGTATCTAACTATTCCAGGCTTTACTTCTTCACATATTTATTACTAAGAAAGGTATCGTGATGATCGCTACGATCATTAATAACCAATTATTCTTCTTAATATGAATAATTTCTTCCTCCAATAACAGCTCTTCATTTTTTTTCATTATATATTCCTACTTTCAGTTTTGATTAATTTATTCTTATATTTAAGATTTATTTCCTTAAATAAAGCTTAAAATACCTGTAAGTATCAATTTTGTTACTTTTTTACTCTATATAATGAAAATGAAATTTTAATGAAAAACCTTTTTTTAATTTCTACAATTCCTATTTATTCCATTTTACTTTTTCTTTTAGTGTATTATTCTTACTCGATCAAAAGGGAAAAAAACTCCTTCAACTTTTCCGACTATTTCAGACTGCTTAATATACCCTAAACCATTTCTGCTATCTTTACTATTTAGTCGATTATCACCCATTACTAAATACGACCCGCTAGGTACTTTAACTTGATTAAATTGAAGATATTCTTTATAGACATTTTTTAAATGATCATTTAAATAGTTTTCAGCTAAATGTTTTCCATTAATATATAGGAGCCCGTTTGTTAAATTAACGTTATCACTTGGCAATCCAATGATTCTTTTGACATAATACTTAGGGTCATTTTGTTTTTTTATAATGACAACTTCGCCTCTATTTATTGATGAAATATGAAATGAGGCTTTATTTACAAACAAATAATCATGATTATGTAGGGTCGGTTGCATCGAAGCACCTTGAACAATAAAGGGTGAAAATATAAAAATCTTAACAATTAATGCGATTGTAAAAGAATAGACTATTATTTTAAAAGTTTGCCATGAAGATTCCTTTTTTCGTATTTTCAAATTTGTATCCCCTTTAAATTTATTGTCTCCACATTTTACCATAACACGATTTATTATTTGAATATTCCTTACAAATATTTAATAAAAAAAATAGCAAAGCTTTCTGTTTCACTTTGCTATTTCTTCACTGATTAAATCAGATTAATTAAACTTGTTTTGAGGCAGATTCTACTGCTAGCTCTCTAAGTCGGAATTTCTGTATTTTTCCTGAGGCAGTCATAGGATACTCTTTTACAAATTCTATATATCGAGGAATTTTATGTTTTGAGATTTTTCCCTTACAGTACATTCGAATATCCTCTGGTGTAATTTTTATTCCTTCTTTAATAATAATGCAAGCCATTACTTCTTCCCCATACACATGATCAGGTACTCCAACAACTTGAACATCTAACACATCTGGGTGAGTATATAAAAATTCTTCAATTTCACGAGGGTAAATATTTTCTCCCCCACGGATAATCATGTCTTTGAGCCTACCTGTAACTTTGCAATAGCCATTCTCATCCATGATTGCTAAATCTCCTGTATGTAACCAACCATCTTCATCAATCGCAGTACGAGTAGCTTCTTCATTTTTGTAGTAACCTTTCATAACATGATAGCCTCTAGTACATAGTTCACCTTGTACTCCACGTGGTACTTCATTTGAAGTGCCTGGTTCTACTATTTTCACTTCAACATTTGGTAATGCCTTACCAACCGTTTCAACTCGTACCTCAATTGGATCATTCGTTCTAGTTTGTGTGATAACTGGAGAAGACTCCGTTTGGCCATATGCAATTGTAATCTCTGTAATACCCATTTTTTCGATTACTGCCTTCATAACCTCAATTGGACAGTTTGAACCTGCCATAATTCCAGTTCGTAATGTTGACAAATCATATTTAGAAAAATCAGGTTCATTTAATTCTGCGATAAACATTGTAGGAACTCCATGTAATCCAGTACATTTTTCATCTTGTACAGTTTGAAGTACTCTCTTTGGACTGAAGTCTTGTACAGGTACCATCGTTGCTCCAACAGTAACACAAGCCATGGTGCCTAAAACACATCCAAAGCAATGGAAAAATGGAACGGGTATGCATAAACGATCTGCCTTTGTTAATTCCATACAATTCGCAATATTGAACCCATTATTAACGATATTTGAGTGTGTAAGCATTACACCTTTTGGGAAACCAGTCGTTCCAGATGTATATTGCATGTTTATAACATCATACGGACTCATTGTTGCAATTCGCTTATCCAACTCTATGTCTGAAGTATTTTTAGCCATAGAAATAAGCTCATTCCATGAGAATGTTCCAGGATATTTTTTCTCACCTAGAACAATTACATTCCGTAAAAATGGCAGTCGACTGCTATGAAGTTCTCCAGGAACAGCATCCTTTAATTCTGGTATAATTTCATAAAGCATTTCAATATATGAAGAATCCTTATACTGATCCATTAAAATAATCGTTGTTGAATCAGATTGCTTTAACAAATATTCTAGTTCTGCTGTACGATAATTTGTGTTTACTGTAACAAGAACTCCACCCATTTTGCCAGTTGCAAATTGGGAAGTAAGCCATTCAGGTGTATTTGAAGACCATATTGCAATATGATCACCTTTTTGAATTCTAAGACTCATCAAACCTTTTGCTACTTCTCTACAGTGATTTTCAAATTGTTTGTAATTCATCCTTAAACCTCTATCCGCATAGACAACAGCCTCATGAGTAGGATGTAATTTCGCTTTTTCTTCTAATAGTTTCCCGATCGTAATATCTAGTAAATTTGTCATCTTATCCTCCTTAATTGGTTCCCTTCCAAAAGGACGCGTTATTAGAACTTAAATTAAACACAATTAAGAATATTCTATGTTTTTAGACTTTTCCCTTTAAAAAAACTTCTGTAAAAGTAGAAAAGCCACAAGGAATTTCTTTTTCCTTGTGGCTTTTGTTTTTTAGTTAATTTATTTGAGAGTTAAAATTAAAATATCTTTCCTATATTATACGTTACATAGCAACGTTATTATCATTCTTCACCACTTCTGGTTTAAATGCGCGTTCCCATTTAGCAATTACAACTGCTGCTAAAGAGTTACCAACTACGTTTACTGCAGTTCTAGCCATATCTAGAATACGGTCAATACCAGCAATAAATGCTAAACCTTCAACTGGAATTCCTGCTGTACCTAATGTTGCTAATAATACAACGAACGATACGCCTGGAACACCTGCAATACCTTTTGAAGTGACCATTAGAACTAACATTAGTGAAATTTGATCTGTGATTGATAAATGAATACCGTACATTTGAGCGATGAAAATTGCTGCTAATGCTTGATATAAAGTTGATCCATCAAGATTGAATGAATAACCAGTCGGAATAACAAATGAAGAAATTGATCTTGGTACTCCGAATTTTTCTACTTTTTCCATAATTTTAGGTAAAACTGTTTCTGAACTCGCAGTAGAATATGCTAAGATCAGTTCATCTTTAATTAATTTAATGAACTTAAATATATTAACTCCTACCATTTTAGCTACTAAGCCTAATACTACAACGATAAAGAATGCCATCGTTATATAAACAGTTATGATTAATTTTCCAAGTGGAATTAAAGATTCTAATCCAAACTTTGAAACTGTAACTCCGATTAATGCAAAAACACCAAATGGAGCAAATTTCATAATTTGATTTGTAATGTAAAACATTGTATCAGCTGTTCCTTGGAAAAATGCTAATACTGGTTTTCCTCTTTCTCCTACCGCTGTAATCCCAAGACCAAACAGCACTGAGAAAAAGATAATTGCTAACATATTTCCTTCAACAAAAGCTGAAAAAATATTTGGCGGTACGATATTTACAAATGTATCTGCAAACCCATGACTTTTCACTTCTTTTGCTGTTTCAACATAAGTATTTATATCAGTTTTGTGAAGAATACTCATATCTACACCAGCACCAGGTTTAACGATATTCGCTACTAGTAATCCGATTAAAATTGCAATTGTTGTAATAATCTCAAAGTACAGAATCGTTTTTCCGCCTAAACGGCCAAGTTTTTTTGTGTCACCAACACTAGCAACACCTACAATAATACTTGAAACAACGATAGGTATTACAATCATTTTAATCAGACGTAAAAAGATGTCTCCGATTGGTTGTAAATAGTCAGCAACCTTTGGATTTCCATAAAAAATTGCGCCTACAATGATCCCAATAACAAGACCAATTAATATTTGCCAAGCTAAGCCAATTTTTTTCATAATAAAAGTCCCCCTTGTAGTAGAATTTTGCCAAGTTTTTTAATTTACAAAAAATAACAAAACCATTTAAATTTTTTTTAAATGGTTTAAGCACTACTTGGCTTATTAAGATATCGATGGAACTCTCATAAATTACCCATCATTTCCATAATTTACTTTTTGATTATATTCAGAATTTACAATCAAAAAAAGTTATAAAAAACAGTATAACAGAAATCATTACGATTTCAATTTTACTATATTTTCCAAATTTCGATTAAGGTACATTATAATTCTACTAAAAAACTAAGATTTTGACAAATTCCCTTTATTATTTTTTAATTATTTTTTAATTTTTAACCAAATAATTACATATTTCTATTATATTAAGAAAAAACTTGCATTTTCCAAATCATTTAAAACCCCTTTGTTTACAAGGAATAAGAAGAAAAAAGTTAAATATTATCAAGACTCTTATTTACGAATCTGTTCGTTTTGTTTATGATATAAGATGAATAATTTGGAAATTTAATTTATTTTTTAATAATTAATGAAAATGCTTTCAAAATATTTTTTTGAAAGTGATTTTACATATTTTGTATAATCAGCCTTGATTATTACTAAAATAAGTTAGTAATTTATGTTTAAGAAGTGAGGTAAATTAATTGAAAACTAAAGTAAACCCAAAAGCAGTTATTGTCATTTTTGGAGCAACAGGAGACCTAGCAAAAAGAAAGCTTTTTATTTCAATATATAGATTATTTTTGAGCCAAAAAATTGATGAAGGTTTTGCGGTTGTAGGTGTAGGTAGAAGACCTTGGTCAAATGATGAGTTTCGTGAAACTGTAAAAAAATCAATTCAATCTATTACTTCATCTGATACTGAAATTGAAAGCTTTTTATCTCATTTTTATTACCATCAATTTGAAGTATTAGAACCGTCTTCGTATATAGAATTAGGAAATTTATTAACAAACTTGGATAATCATTACTTAATTCCTGGTAACCGTGTTTTCTTCCTTGCAATGGCACCTGAATTTTTCGGAACAATTGCTAAACAGTTAAAACAAAATGGATTGGCTGATACTGAAGGTTGGAGTCGAATTGTAATCGAAAAACCATTTGGACATGATTTACCGAGTGCAATTGAATTGAATGATGAAATTCGTGAAGCATTTTCAGAAAAACAAATCTACCGTATCGATCATTACTTAGGGAAAGAAATGGTTCAAAATATTGAAGTAATCCGTTTTGCAAATGCCATGTTTGAACCGCTATGGAATAATCGATTTATTTCAAATATCCAAATTACTTCTAGTGAAATTCTTGGTGTTGAAGACCGTGGAAAATACTATGAGAATTCTGGCGCTTTAAAAGATATGGTCCAGAATCATATGCTTCAAGTGGCGGCACTTCTTGCTATGGAGCCTCCGATTAAATTAACAACTGAAGAAATTCGTAGTGAAAAAGTTAAAGTATTTAAAGCTTTACGTAAAATTGATGAAAACGAAGTAAAAGATTACTTTGTTCGCGGACAATATGATGCTGGTGTAATTAACGGTGAAGAAGTTCCAGCATATAGAAATGAAAACAATGTTGACCCTGAGTCTCAAACTGAAACATTTGTTGCAGGTAAACTTTTTATCGATAATTTTAGATGGGCTGGTGTTCCATTCTATATTCGAACAGGAAAAAGAATGGCGACAAAATCTACTAAGATAATTGTTCAGTTTTCAGATATACCAATGAATCTTTATTACAATACAAAAGAGACAATGTCTCCAAATTTATTAATTATACATATTCAACCTGACGAAGGAATTACATTGCAATTAAATGCAAAAAGATCTGGCTCAGAAGAAGGCTACACAAAGCCAATTCAATTAACATTTAATAATAATTGTGTTGATTGTGTTAATACACCAGAAGCATATGAGCGATTAATTTATGATTGTATGTTAGGTGATGGAACAAACTTTACACATTGGGATGAAGTAAAATATTCTTGGAGCTTTGTTGATGTCATCTCAAAAGCTTGGGACAATAATTTAGCACCACTTACAACATATAATTCTGGTACAATGGGTCCAAACGAAGCTGATACTTTATTGACAGTTGATGGTCACAAATGGTGGCCAGTTACTGATCGATTAAATGAAAATTAAAAACGAATTATCGATAAAAAAAGTTACTCCCTCCTAATAGCGAGGGGGTAACTTTTTTATGTTTCAAAAACCAATTTGAAATTATGTCCACTGAGTATGGAACTTACCTTCTTTATCGATTCGTTCATAAGTATGCGCACCAAAATAATCTCTTTGTGCTTGAATTAAATTTGCAGGAAGTGTTTCAGTACGATAACTATCAAAATAAGCTAATGCTGCAGAGAAACATGGGATTGGTACACCAGCTTCAATTGCTACTACGCTAATTTTACGTAATGCACCTTGATAACTTTCTACGATTTCTTTGAAATATGGGTCAAGTAATAAGTTAGAAAGATTTGCATCTAGATCGTAAGCTTCTTTAATTTTTTGTAAGAAAGCCGCTCGAATAATACATCCACCTCTGAAAATCATTGCAATATCACCATATTGTAAATCCCAATTATACTCATCAGATGCAGCTCTTAATTGAGCAAATCCTTGAGCATATGAACAAATTTTACTCATATAAAGAGCTTTACGAACATCTTCGATAAGTTGCTCTTTATCACCATTATATGTACTAGTTGACGGACCAGATAATAATTTACTTGCTTTTACTCGTTCATCCTTCATTGCAGAAATAAAACGTGCAAATACAGACTCAGTAATAATAGAAGTAGGTACGCCTAAATCTAGCGTGCTTTGACTAGTCCATTTTCCTGTACCTTTTTGTCCTGCTTTATCTAAAATAACATCTACAAGTGGTTTACCTGTTTCTTCGTCTGTTTTAGTAAAGATATCGGCTGTAATTTCAATTAAATAGCTATCAAGCTCACCCTTATTCCAATCACTAAATACATGGTGTAATTCGTCAGCAGTTAAGCCAAGTACATTTTTTAATAAAAAGTAAGCTTCTGAGATTAATTGCATATCACCGTATTCAATTCCATTATGAACCATTTTTACGTAATGACCAGCACCATCTGGGCCAATATATGTTGTACATGGCTCATTATTTACTTTTGCAGCAATCGCTTCAAAAATAGGTTTTACTAGTTCAAATGCTTCTTTTTGTCCACCAGGCATAATTGAAGGTCCTTTTAAAGCTCCCTCTTCACCACCTGAAACACCTGTTCCAATAAAATGGATTCCGCTATCAGATAGCATTTTGTTTCGTCTTTGAGTGTCTTTATAGTATGTATTTCCACCATCAATTAAAATATCACCTTGATCAAGATGAGGTAATAATTGTTCAATTGTTGAATCAGTTGGTGCCCCTGCTTTTACCATTATCAATATTTTTCTAGGTGTTTCAAGAGAATTTACAAATTCTTCAATTGAAAATGTTCCAACTACATTTTTACCTTCTGCTTCTTTTAAAAATTCTTCTGTTTTTTCAACTGAGCGGTTATATACAGAAATTGAGAAACCTCTACTTTCAATATTTAAAGCTAAGTTTTTTCCCATTACTGCTAAACCAATTACGCCTATTTGTTGTTTAGCCAATTCAATTAGTCCTTTCTAATTAAAATTTGCAAGGGTTTTCAAATTAAAAATTGTAAAATATTTACTATCCTTAATATATCCTCCGATTAGTTTTGCTATCCTGTTAAATATTCTACTAACCGAGCAAAATCCTTGCATACCATAAACTTAAGGTCAATAATGATATTAACATAACAAGCGCGCTGAATAAATGTAAACATGATCTAAACATTAAAATTTTATAATTTGAAAAGAAGTGAAACTATGGTAATAAATTACAACGATAATAAATGGACTCAGCTTTTATTTACTTTAATTATTGCAATTATTGGTGGATTTTTATTTCAATTGATTAAACTCCCAATACCTTGGCTCCTTGGACCGATGTTTTTTGTACTTATACTTTCTAAAATTAAAGGGATAAAATTGTATTGGCCAAGTAAAATTCGAGATGCAGCCATGATCATAATCGGCTACACAATTGGGCTATCATTTACATCTTCTACGTTTATTCAAATCGGACATCAATTAACTTCTATGATTTTGATGACCTTTCTACTCATCCTTTTTACTATTACAATTTCAATCATCATTTCTAAAGTATTTAAAATACATTATCCAACTGTTTTATTAGGTAGTATTCCAGGTGGGTTAAGTCAAATGATTGCTCTTGCAGAAGAGATTAAAGATATTGAATTCACAATTGTCACATTCTTACAAATTTCTAGGCTTATGATGATCATTTTTATGGTCCCATTATTAATTTTCAGTCCATTTTTTAACGTACATAAAAGTTCGATCTCAGAAGCCATTCACCACACTTCAAGCTGGCATGGCTTATTTCCAAACATTATTATTTTTGCGATTGCATGTACGCTCCTGGGACTTTTAGGGAAGAAAATAAATTTTCCAACAGCATTACTTTTAGGACCAATGATCGCTACCATTATCCTTAATTTATCTGGACTACATGGACCTGCATTACCATCTGTTATTTTAGATTGCTCTCAGCTAATGATGGGAAGTTATATTGGCTTATTATTAAAACCTGAAAACTTAAATAACAAATTTAAAATAGTTTTAGTTTCAGTCTTAAGTGGAGTCGTTTTATTAACTTTTTCACTTTTATCAAGTATATTTCTAACACATATTCACACCATTGATCATATTAGTGCCTTATTAAGTTTAGCACCTGGTGGAATGGATCAAATGGCATTAATTGCAAAAGAAGTAGACGCTGATATAACTGTCATTATGTGTTATCAACTATTTAGAACACTATTTATCTTTATTGTTGTACCATATTTATTAAGATATATTTTTAGAGCAAGGATTCAAGAAAGTAAGATAAAGAGAATAAGTAACGAATAAAAAAGCAAGGAAAATAACCTTTCCTTGCTTTTTTATTCTTCATAGATCATCTTTCTAGTCATGCCACCATCAATTATGATATTTTGACCATTTATAAAGTTATTTTCTGGATTAGCTAAATAAATACAAGCTTTAGCGATATCTTCGGGCTTACCTACTCGATTCGACCAATGTTGAAGATGATCAGATTCTTTTAATTCTTCATTCTGATCAACTTGAATCCATCCAGGACTAATACAGTTTACCGTTATACCATTTGGCTGAAGCGATGCTGCTAATGAATGGGTAATTGATACAATTCCACCCTTTGATGCTGCATATGCTTCTGAATTTGGTTCCGACATAATCGCTCTCGTTGATGCCATATTTATTATTCTTCCACCATTTTTCATCACTTTAGCTGCTTCTCTTGATGAAATAAAAACGCTTCTCAAATTAGTATTAATTACTTTATCCCATTCATCTGTTGATAAACTTAATAATGGCTTAAAAGCGGAAATTCCTGCATTATTAATTAAAATATCAAGTTTACCAAATTTATCAAAAACATTGCGCATTAGATTTATGATGTCTTCCTCTTTACTAACATCAGTCTTAAAGAATATTGCCCTCCCACCATTTTCCTCAATTTTCTTGACAACTCTATGACCTTTTTGTTCATTAACATCAGCTATAGAAACAATTGCACCTAATTTTCCAAATACAAGTGCAATACCCTCTCCAATTCCATTCGCACCTCCTGTAATAATAACTGATTTCCCTTTAAACATTTCTTCCATATTTTTATACCTCTTATTTCAATTAGTCTATTATTATTATTTCCAGCCTTAACAAAAAAAGCCGTCAAATGACAGCTTTTAATACGATTTAGTTCGAATTAAGTTATCTCAACATTGAGGTTGATTTTTGCTTAATCCAATCTTTTTTAATAAATAGATCAACATATCTTTTTCAGCTGAATTTAGTTGAGAAAATAAGTTATGGATCATTTCGCTATGAACCGGAAAGATGCAACTAATTATTCTTCTACCCTCGTTTGTCAAGGCTGCATAGATAACTCGTCGATCTTTTGGACAATGAATGCGTTTAATATATTGCCTTGCCTCTAATTTATCTAATACATACGTCATATTTCCGCTTGAGATTAATATCCTTTTTCCAATTTGTTGAATTGGCTGATCTCCTTTATGATAAAGCAATTCTAAGACTGCAAACTCAGTTAAATTCAAACCAAAACATTTAATATTATTAATAGAAGCATCAGTCAAAAAGCGATTTGCTTTACAAATTTCCGAATATAATTGGAGCGAATTAGTTGAAATTTCATTTTGATTCAATTCATATCAACCCCTTTCAACTATCTTGAATTAAAGATAATTTTAAATTATTTCTTGAAAGTAGTCAATGTCCGAGTATCGATTCATTTATTATATGATGATTTTTAGTTTCATTTAGTTTACATAATAATATTATGAAGCGCTTTTAGACATACGATGCTACAAGTTTAATAACATGCACTAAGTACCATACTGTTCAAAAATAGTATTTAAAGGATATGAAGAAGCAAATAAAAATTTTTCTAGCTTTTTTACTTACTCTTGATCCTCTTATGAGTAACTATAT
>NZ_NUYF01000032.1:0-3466 GCF_002566505.1 Bacillus sp. AFS077874 | reverse complement strand
TAGAACGATTAGTAAAGAATCATAACTAACCAATAATTCCCAACACATTTGCTACATATCACAATGTTATCCATTAACGTTCACTTAGGGGTACCGCCAAACATTTCTTCTATTCGTTTGGTTTCTTCAAGATTGTTTTCTTCCACTATTTCAATTAATGGATCAAACTCTTCTACAGATGCACTCATACCAAATAAACATGAAACAGCAATTAGAAAAAACCATCTGAGCCCTTACTCAACCAAACTGCCCCTTTAGTTGCATAAGAACCTGAAAGAAGAAGAGAAAAATTAAGACAATTATTCGGGTAAGGTAAACTTCTTAGGTCTCCGACATTTACTTGGGTGTGGCCATTAAACTGCCTAAAATAACGGTCTACAATTTGGAAAGTACGGGAATTCTTATTCTTAACACCCCCTAATTAAGCAACCAGTCCTTTTAAATTTTACCACAAACAACCATTATCCTTGTTGAACTATCCTGCCATTTTGTTGAATAAAAAAAATCGACTAAACAGCCGATCATGTTGTTCAACTAATGCATGCGTTAGTTGTATAAGGATTAACGCATTTTACAAAAAATAATCCTCAGCTAAATTTTTAATTACAAGATAACCCCAAGTTGAGAATGTAGAGTATTTCTCCCATTCTTCTTTGTTTATTGGGCGAATTTCTTCGTACCCTTTCATTAATTTGCAGGATTCAGAAAAGGCACTTTCTGATTTAAACATATCAGAATCGATACCATCTTCTTTTAGTGAACGGTAGCCCAATACCATGCCATCTACACTTGTTTCATGGATAGTTTTTATATGGACATCACCTTGCCTTAGAGTCTTTTTTCCTGCAATTGATTCTGAAGTTGGTAATTCATCACCTAGCCAATCCATTAATCCAGCTAAAAAACCACGTTTATCTTCCTTTGACACTTCGATTACACGACCACATGCAAATTTGTTGTTCTTTAATGGAATTGCCCAGTATTGTCCTGGAATTAAAAATGAATTTGACTTTGGTAAAAATGGATAAGATACTTTTCGCATTTTATCTATTCTCCTATAGCATAATTTCCCCCATTATATCATGATTTCTAATTCAACTATCTTGCCATTTAATTGAACAAAAAAAGAGCCGCCGAAGCAACTCACGTTGTACAACTAATGCATGCGTTAGTTGCAAAACGGCTCGGCTACTACCTTATTCACAAATATATTTAATAATCTTTGTAATTGACTTTAAAATATCTTTGAGTTAATATTATCTCGAATTAGAGATAAATTATTTAAGTAATACATCGTTTTTAAACCTTGGTTATTAAAAAATATCCTAATAAATTAAAAGTAATTAATTTTTTTTAAATTTTTTTTACCTTTAATTAAAGATTTTTTTAATTTTAATTAAACAAAACAATTTATTAATTATTTAATCATCTTAATTCAATAATAAACTAGCTTTTAATTTGTTAGAAGTAGAAATGAAACACCAGCAGACAATGCTGCAATTATAAGAAATGATACTGATTCAATTTTGGATACAATTGAGAATTTTGGTGATTCTATTAAGGTCCAATTCCATCAAGTTTTATCATCAAAGCTAACTGTCACCGGACGGCAAAAGCAGTGCAACTGATCATTTCCGTTATTAATAGCGGCAATTCACCGCTTCGCTTACCGGTTGGTTCACAAGATGCATATACGATACACGAAGCTTATACCAAACGGCTTGAAGAGGTCAAAACATGGTTTGAGCGTTCTGCTGAATCTGACTAATTGAATAACATGCTGAAACAGCAGAGGCGGTCTAAGACAAGGAGGAACATATGAACGAATTGTTGGTAAAAGTAATAGAAGCGCATGGCGGGTTAGACCGTTGGAAAAAATATAATTCATTAACTGCCACGATAATCACCGGGGGAGGGTTATGGGCATTGAAAGGGCTAGTTCAAGACTCTGATCCTCGTGAGATGACAATCGCGCTTCACTCTGAAATCGCATCTGTCACTCCATTCGGTCAACCTGATTGGCGGACTTCCTTTAGCCCCAATCGTATTGCGATTGAAACCTTGTCCGGAGAAGTCATTCGCGAGCAGGACGATCCTAGGACCTCGTTTGCGAATCATACGATGAACACACCATGGAATCCACTTCATCGAGCCTATTTCAATGGATACGCAATGTGGACATACTTGACTACACCTTTTTTCATGATGATGCCGGGGTTTGAGGTCAGAGAAATCCCATCCTGGAAAGAAGGCAATGAGACTTGGCAAGGATTGCGTGTAAGGTTTCCCGATAACATTGCTAGTCACAGTAAGGAGCAGGACTTCTATTTTGACGCTGATTTACAGCTGCGCAGACACGACTATCATGTTGATGTGGCAGGCAGCTTTCCGGCGGCGCAATATATCGACGACTACATCGAGGTTGAAGGCTTTCGTTATCCTACAAAACGCCGCGCTTATTTACGCGGACCGAATATGGAACCAGTTCGCGATATGCTGTTCGTTGCGATCGATGTAAGCAACATCCGGTTTAGTTGACTCTATCTATAATTTCTTATATCACAAAAAGGTGGAGCAGTAGCTTCACCCTTTTTTATTGATACCGTTCAAACAAATCCAAAAAGACGACTTCCAGTAAATCCGAATTATTTTCACCCCTTTTTGCTTGGCAAACTGATCAAGCTGCTTCTCTATGTCATCGTCAATCACAATCGTTTTCGTAGTTCCCCATTTTCAATCACCTATTACTTTTTCTAATATTCTATGTTTTTTTAGTAATTCCTTATTGAACTAAACTGCCATTTAGTTCAACAAAAAAATCGGCTAAACAGCCGATCAAGTTGTTCAACTATTGCATTCGTTAGTTGCTTAACTATATTTTTCATTTCCAATTTTCATAAAAAAACGAAGCTAAGTCACAGAAGGACAACGGTTTATATTTTTATAGCCGTAATTTTACAAGTTGAAATTGCAAATCTAAAAATCGAAGTTGGATCAGATGGATCTATTGGAAAAGTACCTAACACTATACCAAGACCTGCTTGTTCCACTATAAAATTTGCTGCTGTAGAACCATTACTTATTAAAAGATCCACTGTTGAACCTATAAGTGTATCCAGCAATTGTCTGATTGGTCGTTCACGACAATCACATTCACACCCAGAATCAACAGGTGGCAACAAGTTGATAGTAGGTCCAGGTGGTAAAAATCCTACTCCTATCACATCAGAAATATTGACCACAAAGGTTGACACGCCATCTGAAACAGTAACTAAATAATCATTTACTGAAATAATAGTGAATAAAAAAAAGAGAGGAGGTTGATTTGGTAAGTCTGCAATAGTGCCAAGAATTACAGTCTCACCAACAAGTTGTTGTAAAACGTTTTGCATAGGAAAAACACAGCAATCACATAAACATCCCTCAACTATACCAGTTGCTCCTGTTGCTCCTGTTGCTCCATCTG
>NZ_NUYF01000006.1:218486-247292 GCF_002566505.1 Bacillus sp. AFS077874 | reverse complement strand
CCTAACTCACGCATTTCTTTTGTTGGATTATTATATCGCTCTTCAATATCTTCAAACATTCTTAGTCCTAAATAATACGGGTTAATGCTTGTTTTTGATGGCTGAACTACTCCTGCATTAAGCTTTGCGTACTCAATTGCTTCATTAGAATCAAGATTTAATTCTCGCATAATTCTTATATGCCAATAACTTGCCCAGCCTTCATTCATAATTTTCGTTTCAAGCTGTGGCCAGAAATAAAGCATTTCTTCTCGCAGCATAGTCAGGATGTCACGTTGCCATTCTTCTAGTTCTCTGGAGTACTCTTCGATAAATAAAAGGATATCTTTTTCAGGTTGTGGTGGGAATTGTTTACGTTTAATTGGGATCAGGTTTGAATCATTTTTCTTCTCTTTTCTTTGATCCATATTCCATAAATCATCATATGGTGTAACTCTTTTTTTCTCTTTTATTGGGAAATCACTTTCTAAATCATAAGCCAGTTTTGGTCGCATTAATGATGGATCAATATGCTCTTGAATTGAGAGTACTGCATCTAGGAAATTTTCTACCTCTTGCTTTCCGTATATATGTTCATAGTGTTTAATTCGTTCAGCAGTAGCTGCCATACTTTCAACCATATCTCTCTTCGTGTTTGAGAAACGAATATTATTTTTAAAGAAGTCACAGTGAGCTAAAACGTGAGCAACGATTAATTTATTTTGAACGAGAGAGTTTGTATCTAATAAAAATGCATAGCATGGATCAGAGTTGATAACCAATTCATAAATTTTGCTTAACCCTAAATCGTAATGAAGCTTCATTTTATAAAACTGTTTTCCAAAGCTCCAGTGGGAGAATCTCGTAGGCATACCGTAAGCGCCAAATGTATATATGATATCTGCAGGACAGATTTCATAGCGCATTGGGTAAAAGTCTAGCCCAAATCCTCTCGCAATCTCTGTTATTTCGTCAATAGCATATTCCAACGCTCTATAATCACTCGCCTTCATCACACTCTCCTCCTGTCTCTTCTTATATTATTCTATGAACTGAAATTTGAATTAATGTAAAAATAGTCATATCTCTACTATATTCATTTACCTAATTCGAAATTTATTGTATTCATAAACACAAAAAACGTATGAAAAAAATTCATACGGTAGTTCATTTTATTTGTACAATGCGATTGATATAACTTGATTTTTTGAATTCTTTTATTTTTGATTAAGAAAAATCATAATGCAGTTTGAAGTACATAGTTTCTTCAGTATTGCTTATTATTTTAAGCTTATTATACCTGTTTCTTTTAAAAGTATACTTAAGTTTTGGAAAAGATTTTAACTGAATTGGAGGAAGATTTGTAGTAGTCGTCCGGAATCGCAATTAAGCTCCAGGATCACAATTAAATTCCAGAATTCACAATTAAATTCCGGGTATTGCAATTAAATTCTGGGTATCGCAATTAAATCCCAGCAATCTCAATTAAATTCTAGAAATCGCAATTAAATCCCAGCAATCGCAATTAAACTCCAAAGGCAAATGCAAAAAACAATTCAATATAATTTTGGCCCTTTTTTACTATTTTGAGGCCCGTTTTACAATATTAAAGTCATTCTTTAATAATTCTTTCAAAAAAATAAAAAGTATTTCTAAAATCCCCATCTATTCTTCCTGTTTTCCCTATCGTTCCAGCACTTAACCATCCTTTTTTTACCTAACCTCTACCGTAACCTTTTGTTAAATTCTCTCATGGCTAATTAATTTTTTTCGCCATAAACTATGTGTACCCTCTAAAAAGGAGGTTCACAATGCAAGTACAATCCGATTATGATTTAGCATTGTATTACACTTATTGTTGTCAATGGGATAAGCTTCTCGTGTTAATGGTAAATACGAAAGACGATCTTTTTTCAAAGCGTATCGAACATTTTCTACATGCCTTTAAATACGAGAGGGACTTAGCGATCATTGATGAAAAATTAAAGGGTATGTTCCAGCATATTGAGCATGCTACTAGGGAAGAAAGCGCCGAGGAACAATCTTTTATCTCATCATTAGAGCTTTAACTAAAAATAAATGAAAAGAGCGACTAAATAGTCGCTCTTTTTTTAGACTAATACTTCAATTTTTTCCATAAATGCTTGTTGTAAACTATCCAATTTTTGGATGCTATTTTGACGAGATTGTCCTACAATCCCGAAATAGAACTTGATTTTTGGTTCAGTTCCAGATGGACGTAAGCATACCCATGAACCATCTTCAAGATGATACTTTAATACATTTGATTTAGGTAGAAGAATTTGGTCTTTTTCTCCTGATTCTAAAGTTGTTTTCTCTTGAAGTTTATAGTCTTCAACCGTAACAACTTTTAGACCATTTATATCAACAGGAGGGTTTTGACGGTAATTTGTTAAAATCGATTGGATTTTTTCTGTACCTTCAATCCCTTTTAATGTTAATGATTTTAGTCCTTCTAAATAATAGCCATATTGCTCATATAGGCTATTTAAGCCTTCATATAAAGTCATACCTTTTGTTTTGTAATAAGTAGCTATTTCTGCAGCAAGTACTGTTGCTTGAATTGCGTCTTTATCACGAACAAATGGTTTAATTAAATAGCCATAGCTTTCTTCATAACCAAATAAGAATGAGTATTCGTTCGTTTGCTCATATTCTTTAATTTTTTCACCAATAAACTTAAATCCAGTAAGTGTATCGATTGTTTTAACACCGAATTTTGATGCGATTACTTGACCAAATTCAGATGTAACGATTGTTTTAAGTAATAGTGCATTAGAAGGTACATCTTGTTGGCTTAATAAATAATGAAGCATTAATGCTCCTGTTTGGTTCCCAGTTAATACTACATATTCGCCTTTTTCATTTTTCGTAGCGATTCCTAATCGGTCAGCATCAGGATCAGTTGCAATTAATACATCCGCATCAATCTCTTTACCGTAACGAATTGCATATTCAAACGCTGCGTGTTCTTCAGGATTCGGTGATTTTACAGTTGTAAAATTCGGGTCTGCTTTTGCTTGTTCGGCAACAACTGTTACATTTTCAAAGCCAACTGCTTTTAATGACATTGTTGCAGGTAGTAATGCTGTGCCATGTAATGGAGTAAAGACAATTTTTAAATCCTTACCATGTTCTTGCACTAAATCGTTGTTAACAACAACAGTTTTTAGTTGCTCTACATATAATTTGTCCATTTCTTCGTCTAACCTATGTATTAAGCCTTTTTCAACTAATTCTTTTTCTGAAGAAACTTCAATTTCTAACTCATTTTCAAATGAATTTACGTATTCAATTACTTGATCAGCAGCAGCTGGAGGTAATTGACCACCGTCATCACCATAAACTTTAAATCCGTTATATTCAGGTGGATTATGACTAGCCGTAATGACAATTCCACCGAAGCAGTTTAACTCACGTACTGCAAATGATAATTCTGGTGTAGGACGTAATTCATTGAAGACATACGCTTTAATACCATATGTTGCAAGTGTTTTTGCTGCTTCCATTGCAAACTCAGGACTTTTATGACGTGAATCGAAAGCAATTGCAACTCCACGGTTTTTTGCTTCGTCTCCAAAGCTTTCAATATATTTTGCAAAACCAGCTGATGCTTTACGGATAGTATAAATGTTCATACGATTCGTTCCAGGTCCGATTTCTCCGCGCATTCCACCAGTTCCGAATTCTAAATTTTGATAGAAACTTTCCTTAAGTATAAGCTGATTATTCTCAAGTTTAATTAATTGTTCTTTTAGTTCTTGATCTAATGTCGGTGATTGAATCCATTTTTCATAAGTTGTTTCCCAATTCATATTTGTTCTCCTCCTATACTTAATCAGAGTTTGATTCGATAAAAGTCTTCCTAACTCCTTCTATCTTGATAAAAGTTTACAATATTCTCTCTAAAAATTCTACAATGGTACTACTTTAAATCTGCATGAGATTGCAAAGTATGTAGAAAATAAAAATTAAAGGAGGGTGAGTTCATGCCAGAAATTAGATGTAGTGTTGCAAATTGTAATTTTTGGGGGCAGGGAAACTTTTGCCAAGCAGACTCAATTCTTGTTCAAACCGAAGCATATGAATACTCAAATGACTTTGATTTAACGATTCAAAATGCAGTCTTAGACGGTGAGATAACTACTTCTGCTGTACATAGTGGAGAAACTTGCTGTCACACGTTTCGACCTAAGTATTAATAAAATGGTGCCATTTACATTTTTTGTATATGGCACCATTTTATTAGTTTATCCGTTCACAATTACCCCACCATTAACATGAATCATTTGTCCTGTAATAAAGGAAGCTTCATTGCTAGCTAAATAAAGATATGCTGGTGCGAGCTCTACTGGCTGTCCCGCTCGTTTCATCGGAGTTGTGCTACCAAACTTTGCTACTTCTTGTTCGTCAAAACTTGCTGGAATCAATGGTGTCCAAATTGGCCCAGGTGCTACTCCATTAACACGAATTCCCTTTTGAGCAAGATTTGTAGAAAGTGAGCGAGTAAATGTGACAATCGCTCCTTTCGTCGCTGAGTAATCCAATAATTGATCATGTCCTTTATAAGCAGTAATTGACGCAGTATTAATAATCGAATCACCTTGCTTCATATGTGGAAGGCAAGCTTTTGATAAAAAGAACATTGGATAAATGTTCGTTTCAAATGTTCGTTTTAATTGTTCCTCAGTAATGTCTTCCAAATTCTTTTGTGGATATTGAACAGCAGCATTGTTCACTAAAATGTTAATTTTTCCGAAGGTTTGAATTGCATTTTGAACGATTTGTTTACATACATCCTCCGTTCTAATGTCACATCTCATTATTTCACAATTTCCACCTAAATCATTTATGTATTTCTTTGTGTCTTGTGCATCGACATCTTCATCTAAATATGGAATAAAAACTGATGCCCCTTCTTTCGCAAAAAGTATAGCAACTGCTCTTCCAATCCCACTATCTCCTCCAGTAATAATGGCTACTTTTCCCTTTAATTTACCACTTGGTGTGTAATTAGGATCATCTGATATCGGTATAGGCGTCATTTCCTTTTCGATACCTGGTTGCTTATTTTGATGTTGCGGATCAAATTTAGTCGGAAACTTTTGTATTTGACTCATTTACTATATCCTCCTTTTAAATATTTCAGATTTAGCATACCCAAATCGTACTTTTAGGAATACTAAACATAATTGAATTTGTTAAAAGATGTAAATCTAATTAAAAAACTTGCACTTTTACAATAAAACGAATATTATTAATAACTGTTGAATTTATCATTCGTATTTTATAAGGAGAACTATTATGTTTAAATTAAAAGAGGCTAACACAACCGTTAAAACAGAAATTATAGCCGGCTTTACCACTTTTTTAACTATGGCTTATATAATTATTGTTAATCCTATTATATTATCTGATGCTGGTGTTCCATTTAACCAGGCATTTACTGCAACAATCATTGCAACTTTAGTCGGAACATTATTTATGGCATTGTTCGGAAACTACCCAATTGCAATTGCTCCCGGAATGGGAATGAATGCATACTTTGCCTATTCAGTTGTTTCAAAAGCACATGGTATTTCGTATCATTTAGCATTTTCTGCTGTATTTATTACAGGTATTTTATTCGTTATTTTATCTTTAACTAAATTTAGAACGCATTTAATAGAAGCAATTCCAAATACATTAAAACATGCAATTAGTGTTGGAATTGGATTATTTATCGCATTTATAGGTTTACGTCTTTCAGGTATAATCGTTGCTAACAAAGATAATCTTGTAGGGTTAGGAAATCTCCATTCTCCTGGTGTAGTCCTTACTATAGTCGGAATTGCAATTACAATTATCTTATTTGCCTTAAATGTAAATGGAGCTTTATTCTTCGGAATGGCTGCAACAGCAATCATCGCAGGATTAGCTGGAAAATTACACATTAAAGGAAGTATATTCTCTTTCCCTAAATTACCTGAGGGTATCATTGTTGCTAATCCAATAACAGCAGCTTCAGATGTCATTCATTATGGACTATATTCAGTTGTCTTTTCATTTTTATTAGTTACAATTTTTGATACGACAGGTACATTCTTAGGTGTAGCTTCACAAGCTGGTTTATTAAATAAAAAAGATGAAAAACGTACTGGTCGTGCGATGCTATCTGATTCATTCGGTACTACAATTGGAGCTATGTTTGGTACTTCACCAACAACAGCTTATATCGAATCTACAGCAGGTGTTGCAGCTGGAGGTAGAACAGGTTTAACAGCACTTGTTGTTGCATTACTATTCGTTTTTGCAGCATTCTTTAGCCCACTTGTTAATTCAATTTCTGGTGTAGCAGCAATTACATCACCTTCATTAATCGTAGTAGGGTGCCTAATGATGGGTAGCGTTCGTCATATAGAGTGGGATAACTTTGAAGAAGCATTCCCTGCATTCCTAGTTATTATCACAATGCCACTTACATCAAGTATTGCGACAGGTATTGCTCTTGGGTTTATTACCTACCCATTATTAAAAGTTGTTAAAGGGAAAGCAAAAAATGTTAAACCAGTTATTTATATATTTGGTATTTTATTCTTAATCCAATTGGTTTTCTTCCCACATTAATAATAAATATTTTAGGCACATGATCTTTAAAAAGATTAATGTGCTTTTTTATTTTTTATTTAGGTACTAGCCTTTCCTTGATGGGACATCTATGCATACTTTGTTTATGTAGATTATTCAAGGAGGTGTTCTACGATGTGGAACAACCAAGATCAAGTCAATATGAACTCAAGTAGATGTAGACGTAACGACTGTGACTGTGACGATTGCAGAAGAAGACGCTGTGATTTTGATGATTGTGATAGAGATCGTTGCGATTGCCGTCGCCATGATTGTCACTGCAATTGCAGATGCTGTTGCTCTAGAAGAAGAAGTAACTGTGGCTGTATGAATCCGTGTTTAGGTGTCGATATGGTAATGTTTGAAATGATGATGAAAAACATGATGAACAATAATAACAAAAATAATAATAAGGATTAATCTATTTTCTCCCTCCCCCATAAAAAACAACCTGAATTTAACAGGTTGATCAAACTGATGCAAACGCTCGCTTTCTTAGTTGTTTCGCTTTTATAATATGCTTAGTACTTTGAAAGACAAGCGTTTTCAATCAGTCTAAATAGTTTAATTTTCAACATATTAAAACGACCTGATTAACAGGTCGTTTTTTCATACGAGATAAAACCTAAAATTTGTTCACGAAGTCGCTTAGCATCTTCATAGCCCTCTTTATAAAGTTCTAATAAACGCCCTTTATTTCGTTCAATTCGTCCAACCTTTAACTTTTGTACAGGACGAATGACTAATATATTTCCAGCTTTTTCTTGCTCCTCAATATATTCCAACTGCTTATTATAAACTTCATATCTTTTTAGTACGGCCTGAACAAGTCCGGGATAATCTTTATACTTTTTTTGCAAATACCAAGTTCCTTTTGAAGGTTTTTTACGATATCCAGCATTTCTAGTTAAAACAACTATATTTTTACGATTGCCATCCGCTTCAGATTTACCGATCGGAATCGGATCTGCAATGCCACCATCCATCAAGAAATGATCATTAAACTTAATGATTGGAGCCATTAACGGTAAAGAACTTGATGCCCGAATTATATTTAACATATCTGTTGATTTTACAATTTGATCTTTATCAAAATAGGCAGGTTCTCCTGTAACACAATCAGTCGTACCAACTACAAATTTTTGCTCAGCATTATAAAAAGAATCAAAATCAAATGGATCTAACTCATTAGGAATAATATCAAATAATAAGTCCATACCAAAAAGCTGCTTATTACGAATTAAATTTTTAAAAGAAATATAATCTGGATGCTGTAAAAATTCCGTATTTACTCGTTTATTACGACCATGTTGTTTTGATAAATAAGAAGTTCCCATACAAGCACCCGCAGAAACACCTATCACATAAGGAATTTCTATATTTTGTTCAAGAAAATAATCAAGAACACCGGCAGTATAAATCCCCCTCATTCCTCCACCTTCGAGAACTAAGCCAATTTCATTCATTTTCACAGCCCCCCTTTTTTCAAATTTTTTAGGACAATCTATTTAAATATTTTATTATATGAGGGGATTAAAGGGAAGAAATTAGAGTTGTGTGCTGGATAAGGTATTCAAACCTTAATCCGGTATCGCAATTAAATCACTAGATTTTTACTTCTCAAACAAAGAAAACAGACCCCATAAGGTCTGTCCTCTATACTTCCTTCCTACTTCTTTTTTGTTTTTCCCGGTTCGAACATTTCTTTAACACCTTTAACATTTTTCAAAGAAGTAGTATGATATGTTCCATTTGCCCAATCTTCCATTTGATCACTATACCATTTGCTTCCGAGGTTTCCGGATTGTCCTGGTCCAACTATGTTTACTGATTTACTTAAATCTGCAAAGTCTACAACAGTTCTCCATGATGCACCATGGTCGACGATTCCTTGGTCATCATATCCTGCTGCTTTCACTGTAGTTGCGCTACCTCCTACTGGGATTGGATCTCTTGCATTAAAGAAATAGCTTAAGACTTTAATACTGGATAATGGGTGTTCGAAAGCAACTTTATGGTGATCACCCCATTTCCACTTCGCTGCATTTTCACCGTCGGTTTTGCTAATATTTTTAATTGTTGATTTGAAGGTTTTTAATAAAAGTTTATCAATTCCGCCTTGTTCATCAACCCAGATTACTTTTTTCCCATTTAAACTGTCACGTAGCAATTGATCGATTACGACTTTGCGGTCTCCAAATAAATCCATCATATCGTTTGAGATTTGTTGATCGAACAATGCTTTATTTATTTCAGTCATCCACATTTGGAATATGAGAGGAGATGCTTCATCTTTATCATCTATAAAATTCCATTTTTCAAGTTCTTTTAAAGCTGATTTTTCAACAGATGATAATTGATCTTTATTTTGATTTATTGACTTAATAAACTTAGGTGCATGCTCCTTCGCTTGTAAATTCATTTCGTCCATTTGTAGCTTTTGCATATCTTTAACAGTCAGTTTGTCATTCTTTTTTAATACTTCCTGAATGCGTAATTGACGGTAAGGCTGTGCCCACGAATTTGAAATATGGTATGGATATGAATCGTCCACTACTTTATTATTTGCAGATGAAATAAATCCTTCCTTTGGGTTAACGATTGTTGGTAGTTCATCGTATGGAATAGATCCTTTCCAACCGTAATCACTAGTCCAACCTGGCACTGGCATTAGCCCATCACCTTTTTTACGGATTGGAATTTTTCCATTCGCTCGGTAGGCAATTGTTCCGTCATCCGATGCAAATACGAAATTTTGAGCAGGAGCTTCAAATAAAGCTAATCCTTCTTTAAAC
Organism: Bacillus sp. AFS077874; assembly: GCF_002566505.1. Taxonomy (NCBI): domain Bacteria; kingdom Bacillati; phylum Bacillota; class Bacilli; order Caryophanales; family Bacillaceae; genus Bacillus; species Bacillus sp. AFS077874. The sequence goes on along the minus strand of NZ_NUYF01000006.1, from coordinate 237,891 downwards.
GAATTCCAATCCTTTGCAACATCAAACTTTAAAACGGCTTCTAGCTCTGTTGTTGGTTGTAGTGCTGTCCATTGTAAAGAGAATACAGTATCTTTTCCAGCATCGCTCGCAAATTCCGAAATCACGGGACCATGTCTCGTAATCATAACAGGTAAAACCTTATTCTTTTTACCTTTAATTTTGATCGTTTCATTTATAACCTGTGCCTTTTCCCATTGACCATCATATAAAAACTCGTCTGACTTATTTGGATTTCGTTTTTCAATATATAAATCTTGTACATCCGGGCCAACGTTTGTTACTCCCCAGGCAATATGTTCATTATGACCAACGATGATTCCTGGCACCCCTGCAAAAATTACACCACTTACATTCATATCACCAGATTTTAATTGAGTTTCATACCAAATTGCTGGTGTCGCTAATCCTAAATGAGGATCATCTGCTAATAACGGTTTACCGGACTTAGTTTTAGCTCCACTAACAACCCAATCATTACTTCCATTCCAAACAGGTGGAATAATTGCGCTTGCAAAGCTCTTTTCTACGTCTATTTTTGAAGTATTACTTGGAATAATATACGGATCTAGATCATTATTAGCAGGGAATAGCTCCAAAGCCTTATCCTTTGGAAATTTATTCAAAGCATAATAACGAAATGCTTGTTCATTCCAGTGACCGCCTAAATCAAATGCCATATATTTACCAATTACTAGTGAATCAATTGCCGTCCATTTACTTGGTTTATATTTTAAAATTTTAAATTCAACTGGTAGTTTTTTTTCCTTTATTGCGTATTTTATGTACGCATTTACTCCTTCTGCATACCAATTTAATACATTTTGTCCATTTTTATCGTATTTGCTATAAGAAGCTTCTGCAGCTCTTCTTAAACCAAGCGTTCGAAAATATGAGTCACGCTCCACTGTAGCATCACCAATTACCTCACTTAATTGTCCGGACGCCTGTCTCCTGCTTAAATCCATTTGAAATAATCGATCTTGTGCAGTTACAAAGCCTTGCGCAACATACAAGTCATGCAAACTTTTAGCACTAATATGAGGTACGCCTTTACCATCCCTAACTACCTCGACTTTACGGTATAACGTACTGATCGTTAAATTTCCTTTAATACTTGGTAATGATTTTTTGGTTAAGTACAAGCCGGTGCCTACAACGATTAAGACGATAACAATTAAGATAGTTGATGTAACTTTAATCCACTTCGGAAAGCGCTTCCGATTTTTTGATATCTCAATAGGCGCACTCATTTTTCTCCCTCCTGCTTAAACTGCATATAAAACATATACTGTATAATAATTCTGCAAGTCTTATTGCATTCCTTCTTATGACGAATGGGGTATAATACTATTTATTAACATTAAAGGAGTGTATGGAAATGTCATTAAATTCTTGGTTCGAAAAGGGCATGACTTTTCAAGAATATGTAGAAGCAATGAATGTAAATAAAGAAGAACTTCTAAAAATCTATAATGAAGTTACGATTCCTGAAAGTACACAAGTAAAACTTGAACAATTAAAGAATCGTCATTGGAAGGTTGTTACTTTAACTGCAGATTGGTGTGGAGATGCATTACTTAATGTACCAGTTATTCAGAAAATGATGGAAAAAGCAAATATAGATACTAGATTCCTAATTCGAGATGAAAATCTAGAATTAATGGATCAATATTTAACGAATGGTAAATCTCGTTCTATTCCAATTTTTGTTTTTATGGATGAAAAAGGGAATGAAGTAAATGTATGGGGGCCACGTTCTGCGGAGATTGAAGAAATTGTAGTTGAAATGAAAAAAGAGCTTCCAGATAAAGATGATCCAAATTTCCAAGAAAAACAAACTGCTGTTTTTAAAGCGATTCGAACAAACTTCGTTGAAGACAAAAAATACTGGAATTCAGTTATAAAAAGTGTAGAAGAGAAATTATTCTCATAAGAAAAAGTAAGGGTTATTTAGTTGAAGAATTTTTCAATTAAATAGCCTTTTTATTTATAAAAAATTATATCGTAAAATTCCAATAGATTTTCACAATAAAAATAACTAATTAATCCACCCATTGCAATGAATGGACCAAAAGGAATCGGATTACTCCGCTTTAATTTTCCGGACAATATTACAACTACCCCGTAAATACTGCCTAAAAAACATGCAAGTATAAATGCAATGAGGGTCAGTTCCCAACCTAAAATTATTCCTAGCACACTAAATAGCTTTATGTCTCCTCCTCCCATACCACCTTTACTAATCAGATTAATTAGAAGCAAAACCACAAATGCTCCTATCGCTCCTACTATACTACTCCACCATGGATCCAATGGAAATACGATTCGCTCAAAACTAAAAATAAATAAAAAGAATAGTAGAATCCGATTAGGGATAATCATATAGTTCACATCCGAGACAACAATAATGATTAATAAAGATATTATCGAAAGAGCGATCATTAACTCCTTATGAAAGCCAGTTTCATAGATGGAAAAAACAAATAACATACCTGTTAGTATTTCAATTAATAAATATAGTTTTGAAATTAGCATCCCGCAACTTCGACATTTCCCTCTTTGGAGTAAAAAAGAAAATACCGGTATTAATTCTATAGAACTCAATTTATGTCCACAATTTGAACACGTGGAACCCGGTGAAATAATTGATTTCCCGATTGGTACTCTTAACCCAACAACATTAAAAAAAGAACCAAATACTAGACCCATTACAAAAAAAGTAAAATAGACTAATGCTATGATTACCAGCTCCTTTATAGTCATTTAACTAGTTTAATTAAAGGTCATTATATCATTGGAACATAATCTACTTATTTATTAAAAAAGAATATTTTATGAAAAGATAAAGAAAACTTGCAGATGGCACAGACAGAGGCGTAGTTGCAATTATGCGTCGAATTCTCCTCCTCGAAGCTAATCTATAATTTCTTAAAGTACAAAAAAAAGCAATCTACCATTCTAAAGAAATGTAAATTGCATTTATTATTATGTTTATTTAATTACACTACCTGAGCCAGCGAATTTCGGTTTCCAATATGTATTAGAAAGACTTACAACAGCTACTCCCTTACTTGAAGTCGCTGAAATAAAATTATTATTTCCCATGAAAATTCCTACGTGGCTAATACCTTTTTTATATGTATTTTTGAAGAAAACTAAATCTCCAGGAACAGGCTTTTTAACAATTGAGCTAACAGTATACATTGACGAAGCAGTTCGTGGTAATGTAGTACCTACTTTTTTGTATACATACCCTACGTAACCTGAGCAGTCAAAACCTTTAGTACTTGTACCACCAAAACGATATGGCACTCCAGTATATTGTTTAGCGATTTTTGTTACCTGATTTTTCTTTGAGTATGGGTTATATGTAGATGCAGCTTGTGATTTAGTCGTAAAAAATACCATACTCAGTAAGCATACGAAAGCTATAAGGACTTGCTTTTTCATCTCTTTCTCCCCCTTCATTGATAATGTAAGTCTAACAAAATACAATTTTGAAAGCCATTACAGGAGTGTTACAAATTGTCGAAGTGTTTGTAATACTATAAAACTGTGTAGATTTTTGCCGGAAAGAAGTAATGAAAAAGACTGCCATTCGACAGCCACTTTGCAGAGTATTGAAATATGAGCATTGAATGAACCTAATTGATAAAGTTTGGAATTTGAAAATATAGCGGTGTTCTAGTTGATCTTACGGTGACATTGATTGTTATAAAGTTCAGATCGTTGTTTGAACAATGGATTTTATGATTTTACTTGATTATGTTTAGATTTGGTTATTTCCCAGTCTAATTTATCGTTATTTCTTCTATTTTTTTTGACTATATTGTACTATTAGCCCTTGTTTTGAGGTCCTATTTGCAGCTTTCATAGTTTTTATTGCAGTTATGACTTTTTTATTTGCAGATTTGCTAGATCTAATTGCAGTTTCAGATTTTTTATTTGCACTTCCACAGATTCGCCCCATGGAAAGCGAGCACTCTGTACAAAATGAAAACAGACTGTCATTCGACAGTCTGTTGAGTAAGTACCATACAACAAAATTAAATTAAGCGATAAACTCTAGCTTCAAAAGGTTTAAATTCCATGTTTTCAACTAATTGGTGATCTGTTAGTTCAATGTTCGTTAAACTCAATTGTGCATTCTTTTTCGTAAGTTCTTTCGGTAAAGTAAATTTTTGTTTCTCTGAAGATAAATTAGTAATCACTAAAAATGTTTCCTTTTCACCGTTTCGAGTGTATGCATAAACAGGTTCATTTTTAACATCTAGATATTCATACGGTGCATAAACTAGTGCCTTATTATCTTTACGTAAAGTAATCATCTTTTTATAGAACGATAATATAGAATCTGAATCTTTTTCTTGGATTTCAACATTTATTTCATTAGCGTTATCATTCGTTTTAAGCCAAGATTTACCTGTTGTAAATCCAGCATTCTTTGTACTGTTCCACTGCATAGGTGTGCGAGAATTATCACGGCCTGTTTTCCATAAAATGTCTAGAACTTCTTGTTCAGTTGAACCATTTTCAATCATTGTATTATACATATTTTTTGCACTTACATCATTATAATCATTGATTGATTTGTAATGAACATTTGTCATTCCAATTTCTTGCCCTTGGTAAATGAATGGTGTTCCTTGCATAAAGAAATACATTACTCCAATAGCTTTTGCTGAAATTTCCCAAAATGCTTCATCATCGTTTCCTAATGTACTGACTGCTCTAGGTATATCATGGTTCTCAATAAATAATGCATTCCATCCATATCCTTCTAAACCAGTTTGCCATTTCGTAAGTACTTCTTTTAAATCAGCGATGGAAGTTTCAGATTCATCGCTTTTCTTCCAAAGATCTAAACTTTCGAATTGGAAAATCATATTGAACTTACCTTCTTTTTCTCCAACCCACAGGTGTGCATCTTTTGTTGTTACACCATTTGCTTCTCCGACTGTCATGATGTCATATTTATCGAATGTTTCACGTTTTAGTTCATCCAGATATTTATGAATTCCTTCTTGATTCATGTGCATATCAAAGCTTGCCACATATTTCTCTTTCTTTGGATTTGGCATATCTGGAAAACCTGGTCGTTTTCTTATATGACTGATCGCGTCTACTCGGAAACCGTCGATTCCTTTATCTAACCACCAATTAATCATATCATAGACTTTTTGTCTTACTTCTTTGTTCTCCCAATTTAAATCAGGCTGCTTTTTGGAAAATAAGTGTAAGAAATATTCATCTGTTGCTTCATCATATTCCCATGCAGATCCACCGAAAATACTTTCCCAGTTATTTGGCTCATTGCCTGATTTATTTCCTTCTCTCCAAATATAGTAGTCTCTATAAGGATTATCTTTAGATTTTTTAGATTCTAAAAACCAAGGATGTTCATCACTTGTATGATTGACTACCAAGTCTAAAATTAACTTCATTCCTCTTTCGTGAACATTCTCTAATAACTCATCAAAATCAGCCATTGTGCCAAACTCATCCATAATGTCCTGATAATCTGAGATATCGTAACCATTATCATCATTTGGTGACTTGTAAAATGGGCAAATCCAAATAACATCTATACCGAGCTCTTTTAAATAATCTAATTTCGAAATTACACCTCTTAAATCACCAATTCCATCACCATTTGAATCCATAAAGCTACGTGGATAAATTTGGTAAGCAACCGCTTCCTTCCACCAACTTTGATTTGTCATAATCTCTCTCCTCCAAATGCATAAAAGCGTTTTCAATATTGACTATATTAGTAGCCTTCTTTAAAAAAATAAGTACAATTTCAATTGCAACCGTTTGCACATTATTATCTTAACATTCAACTAACTATAGTTCAATAACCGAAATTAAGTGCCAGCTTGCACTTTATTAGAAATTTCTATTCTAACTCCCTTATGCTGCTTTATTTAAAAAACGTTTTCAAAAAAAGCAAAAAAAAGCAACTTAGGATATCCCTTAAGCCGCTTATACTTCTAATTTCTTTACATCCTTTACCTTTGCTGAAGGATGAATTTGAACATCTTCTGTATATTCAACAAGGTCGATTACACATTTTGGACCAATTGTTACAGCATCGCCTCGTACTACACTCGCTGTCGTATAATCAATTTTTACAGCACTTCCTTCAATAACATCTGATTTGAAGTTTGTACGGTTGTTAAAAATTTTCGTAAAAAGTCGTGAAAATACATTACTGTCATCAAATCGACTAATTTCAATTGTTTCTCCGCCAATTTCAGGAATATAACTAAATCCACTATGATAGCTATATCCACCATGCGTAATTTTTACATTTTCAGCATTTAATAAACCATTCATTGATAAGTGACCTTTTGCTGTAAATACTTCACATTCAGATCCTTTTTCTGTTGAAAGCGATCCTTTTATATTAATGACTTCTGCTTTTACTAAACCTGTTGTTTTCATTGAACCAGAGACATGAATACTTTGAACATTTAAGTCACCTTTTGTTTTAAAGCTACCACTAATATTGACATCTCCACCAGAAACTTTTCCATCAATAGAAGCTGAGCCACTGACGTTCATTTTTTTTGCTTCAACATCACTTAAACATTTAGCACTACCACTGCAATTAAAGTATTCCGTTTCTACTTTACCATTAAATTTAGCAGAACCACTTACCTTTACTTCATGACAAAGAATATCACCTAGAATTCGGCCACTACCACTAATTTTAACGTCATCATATCGTCCAGTACCAATTGTTCCTGAACCATTAATAATCGCATCTTGCCTCGATTGCACATTCGCCATAATGTCTCCTCCTTATCTTTATTTAATTGATTTATTTAAATAGCTCGAGAGATTAACATTGATTAAGATCGAATCCTTTTGATCAACAAACGTCTCATGATTTCCAATAATCCATGTACCCATACCAAATTTTCGAATATAAATGACAGTCGCTTCATCCATGTTAATTTGGTTTTTATGCGTTTCAACCAAATTTAAAAATTGTTTTATTTCATCTATTGTTACACTTCCATTTGAAAGCCACTCGTTTACAAAAAGTAACGAACATAGTTGAACCGTACCTAAATGCTCTAATTTAGTATTAGGAAAAAGTGATTGATATATTTGTACAACTTGTTTAGGGATTTGCTCCAAAGATAAAGTAGCATTCCCACGATCAGAAACGATTTCTTCATTGATTGAAAACACTCTAGCAATATCATCTAATGATTGATCATCCTTCAACTCTTTTATTTTTTCAATCCGATCCAAAATTCTCTGTTTTGGAAAAAACGTTTCCTGTCCAGTAAAGCTTGATTTTTTCATAAACCACTCTTCAGGAATGATGTTTTTCCTTTTCCATCTATAAAGCTGTCCGTACGATATGCCTGTAAGTTGTAGTAAATCTTTTTTGGAAATTAATTCTTCACTCATATGACATTCCTCCTGACATGAGTATAACAAAACAATGTTTTATTGTAAAGTATTCGGATGTAGCACTTTTGACATAATAATTATTCAATTTCACAACAATATTGTGCGTAACAATGTTTTAATTGAAGTCATTTTCATATAAAGAAAACTCGTCGATTGACGAGCCTTTTAGAGAGAGTCGTAGTTGCACCTATTTTCATAGAATTGTCTATTACGTGAGTATTCCCCATATTTCTTAAGTGAAAAAAATACCCAAAATCCATTTATCCATGAATTTTGAGTAGCAATCTCACTCTAAATCTATTTAGTTAGAATGCACCTTTTCTTTGATCCTAAATTAAGTCTACATCTTCTTTCTCAAGAACTACACTTACTTGATATTCCTTCAAGTTAATGGTTCTCTCGTTCGTAAATTTGACTCCTTCGTTTTGGAGCAAACGTTTTTGCCTTAAAAATCCTTCTTCATCTTGGATCCCTATTTCACCTTTAGCATTTATAACTCTATGCCATGGCAATTGGTATTTTTGGCCCATCGAGTGTAAGATTCTTACAACCTGTCTAGCTCCTCTTGGACTTCCTGCCAATTTTGCAACTTGGCCATATGTCATAACTTTTCCTAGTGGTATATTTTTAATAATTTCAATCGCTCTACTTGTAAAAGATTCCATTTTTTCCCCTTCTAAAATTCACATTTTGGGCTATTTTATATTAATTTTACCACATAACTTATTATGCCTATTTATTAATAAAATAGTGTCCGTTTCTACTATTAAAGAATAGTCTAATTAGTAGATTTAAATATAATGGGGAGGATGATAGTGAATTGAATGCTAATTTTTTAATAGCTTTACGAGAAGGCCTTGAGGTTTCCTTAGTAATCGGGTACTTACTCATTACTTTAATACAAAGTAAAAAAGAGCATTTAATTAAGTCAGTAGTTTACGGAACAATACTTGGAGTAGTAGTTAGTATTTTTGCTGGATTTTTCTTATTTACAACATTCGGTGAACTAGATGGAAATGTTGAACATACTATCGAAGGGGTAATCCAATTAATTGCAGCATTGCTAATCTTCTATTTTATCTACTGGTTAAGTAGTCAAAGTAGCATTAATATTTCAGATAAACTAAAATCAGAAGTTAAAATTATAGACAGTAGTATTTCATTATTCTTAATGGCAAGCGTATTTGTGATCCGAGAAGGCTTAGAGCTAGTTCTGTTTGTTTTATCAAATGCACATACAATAGCCTTTGTTGGGATGATTTCGATTTTACTAGGAATAATTGCAGCTATCTTAATTGCATATTTATTTATCAAAACTACAATTAATTTAAATATTAAAGTGATTTTTACTTTACTAGGTATTCTATTAATTTTCTTTGGCGGTAAAGTATTCACTGAAGGTCTTTTCTCCTTTATCGATGCTACCCCACTAGTTGAACAAATCGTCTATTATGGATTTGTCCTCATTTCACTATTTATTTTATTTAAAAACAACATACTATCATTTTTCAAAAAATAAGATAGCTTTGTCTAATGCGCCTGTCTTAAAATACTTCAATTATAGAAGAAAACCTGCAAAATGTGGGTTTTCTTCTTTATTCTAGTTACACTTTTGCACTTAACATCACTTTTCTGTATAGTTTTTCACATTCATACTATAATATTTTTATAAGATAAAGAAAGGTCGGATACAATGAAAATTACAATTTCCGAAGATGCATTAAAATGGTTTCAAGATGAGATGAATGTCAAAGAAGGAGATACAATTCGTTTTTTCGCACGTTACGGTGGAAATAGTACAATACATAAAGGCTATTCTTTAGGTGTTACTAAAGAACAACCTGTGGACATCGGAGAATCTATTACGATTGATAACGTAGTCTATTTTATAAACGAAACAGATTTATGGTATTTTAAAGATCATAATTTAAGTGTAATTGTAAATGAAAATAATGAATTACATTTTGATTATGAACCTAAATAATGTAAGGAGCTTAGGTAGCGTTTGTGCCTAAGCTCTTTTTTTGCTTTTGAATCTATTGAAGTAGCTTGTTTATTTTCTTGTATAAGTAACTGGCAGGATAGTTCGATATGGAAAGGATTTTTTAAGCATAAAAAGAATATAGTTTTAAGAGAATAAACATATTCGTATTTCTCATTTGGAACTTTTGGAGGGAATTTAGATGGCTTTTTGGATTTCAACTATTGGTGGCATTTTAGCATTGGGTGCATGGATATGGTATTACTCATCTTTAGGAAAAAGAATAAACCAAGAAGAAAAAGAGGCTGGCAAAGATCTATCTTATGAAATTAATCCATTCACAGGTTCAGCTAAATCGTTTTATAGAAATGGAAACTGAATTTAAATAGTTTCCATTTTTATTTTAGGCATTTTTTATATAAAATAATTCTATTATTAATTCTGATATAATACTTGTTGGATATAGTCATCTTGGAGGAGTTCATTTGGAAAAAGATATTAAAAAAGGCCTTATTTATGGCTTTTTATTTGGAGTAGCAATTACGATTTTATTTATTAAACATTATGAAATAATCGCAGATTCTGATGGAAATGAGATCAATTATTTAGGTGTATTTGATTATTTAATCATAATTTTAAAGCGAGGTATAGTTGGTTCTTTTAGTGGAGCGATGATTGCTTTTATTATATTTAAACTAAATTCTTCTTTAAAACTGACAAAAAAAATGAAAATTGGTGCCCTTATTTTTGGTTTATGCGTAGTGGGACCGGTTATTCAATATTTAGTGTCTTTAAGATTAAATGAAATGTTACTTTTCAACTAACAGAATTTAGGAATTTTTTGCTAAAGGAATTGGAGGGATTTAATTAATAATGACAATTGGAACTTTTTAATAAAGAAATAACAAAAGCAAGTTATTATTTCATCTTTTTTTGTATTGGGGCAATAGGCGACATCGTATTATTAATAAATGGCACTTTTTATGATAAACTCTGAAACGGTTTAGTCTATGTTATTTAGTAAGGTATATCTAAAAGGTTGTCTATTAGACAGCCTCTTTTTTAGTTTAAATACAAAAGAGTGCCCCACTATTTATGTGAGGCACTCTTTTTCAATTATTCTTCAATCTTTTTCTTTTTGCTTACTAACTTATAAATAACTGGGATGATGATTAGTGTTAAGAATGTTGAAGTTGTTAAACCACCAATTACAGTTACTGCTAATCCTTTCGAAATTAAGCCAGATGTTGAATTTGAAAGGGCCATTGGTACTAATGCAAGAATTGTCGCTAATGCTGTCATTAGGATTGGACGTAATCTCGTCTTTGAAGCCTCAATTAATGAGTCAGTTACATCTAATCCATTTTTACGATTATGCTCAACACGGTCTAATAATACAACCGCATTCGTTACAACAATACCGATCAACATTAATAGTCCGATCATTGCACTCATTGAAAGTGTTTGCTTACCAATAAATAGCGCTAAGAAAGCTCCGACTGGTACGAAGATTAATGATGTTAAAATAACAAACGGTGTTCTTAAGCCACCAAATGTCATACTCATGATTAAGAATACTAATCCAACAGCAACAACCATTGCTATTCCTAAACTACTGAATCCATCTGAAATCATATCCAAACCGCCGCCAATTTTCATATCGACGCTTTTTGGTAAATCAATTTTATTTAAATGATTTGTTACATCTTTTGTAATTGCTGCAGTATCTTTACCTTTTACTTCTGCACTTACTGATGCAAACATTTTTCCATCATCATGGTTGATTGAAACTGGTGCATCCTTTTGAGAAATAGTTACATAGTCTTTAATTTCTTTCGGACCTGTTGCAGTCATAAATTTAATTTTTTCAATATCTTCTTTTGAAGTTGCTTTAGTTTTATAACCTACAGTAAGCTTATTTGTTTCGCCGTTTAAATCGTAATCACCGATCTCAACGTCGTTAATTTTTTCATTAATAGCTCCCATAACTTGGAACATTGAAATATTTTCATCGTGTGCTTTATCGTTTAATGTGATTTCTAATTTAGGTTGTACATCTTTTAAATTATTAGAAACATTTTTCAGACGATCATCACTATTTAATTCTTTTTCAATTTTTGATGCTGCATTTTTTAAGTCATTAAAGTTAGCAGAGTATAAATTTACATCAATATTGTTCCCTGTTGGAGGACCATTTTGAGAAAGTTCTTTTGCTGTGATTGTTGTACCTTTTACTTTCGCATCAACAATTGAAGGAACTTCTTTATTGATTTTTGAAAGTTCTTTATCCATGTTCTTTCCGTCTTTTAGATTGATTTGGAAGATTGCTTTATTTTTGCCACCATCCATATTCATCATAAAATCACGTTTACCACCAACAGTAGCTTGTACACTGTCAATTTTGTCGGAATCTGCAAAGTATTTTTCTAATTCTTTTGCGACTACATTTGATTGATCCACAGTACTATTCGATGGAAGAGTTGCTGTCACTTGAAGTGTTTTATTTACACTTCCTGGTAAGAATGAGAATCCTAATAAAGGAATCATCGATAATGAACCAGCTAATAAAACGATTGATAATAAGATAACAATCCATTTACGTTTTAATGCCGAACGAAGTAACTTTTCGTAACCTCTCATAAAACGAGTATCATTACTATGTTCTTTTAATGGTTTTGATAAGAATTTTGCTCCTAATGTTGGAATTAAAATGATCGCAACAATTAGAGAAGTTAAAATCGAAACTACTACTGAAATAGCAAATGGTCTAAAGAATTCTCCGATAATACCACTTACAAATGCTAAAGGTAAAAATACTACTACCGTTGCAAATGTAGATGATGCAATGGCACCAATTACTTCTTTAGTTGCATATAATGCCATCTCTTTTTTCTTATATTGATTACCTTTTTGTTGTTTCCATCTGTATATATTTTCAATTACAACGATACTATCATCAACAATACGTCCAATCGCAACAACTAGTCCACCTAAAGTCATAATGTTCAATGTGTAACCTAATGAATTTAATACAGATATTGTTGCAAAGATTGAAATTGGTAATGATAAAATTGAAATGATTGTTGCTCTAATATTTCTTAAGAACAACAGAATAACGACTACTGTAAATAACGCACCTAATAGACCTTCTTTAATTAAAGAACTAACGGATTTTTCGATCTCTTTACCGTTATCCATAATGACATGCGTTTCTACATTATTGTCTTTCTTAAACGTTTTAATTTCTTTTTTAACAGATGTTGCTACATCCGCTGTATTTGAATCTTGTGTTTGAGAAACAGATAAAATATAACTTTCTTTTCCGTTATATCTAGAAATTTGATCTTGAACAGATACTACTTTTACATCTGCAATGTCAGCAACGGTAACATTTTTTGGCGTTACTGTTTGTGCTTGTCCTGCACCTCTACCTAGTTGTGCTCCTTGAGTCATCGTACCCATTTGTGAACTTTGAGCAGCTGCACTAGATAGAACTGTTTTTTTGATTTGATCGACTGAATTTAACGTACCTTTCATTCGAACAGAAACTGTTTTGCCATTATTCTCAACAGATCCTAATGGCACTGCATAATCTAGACCTTGAATTGCCGTTTTAATCGTATCTAAAGAAATGCCTTTTTCTTCTGCTTTTTTATTATCTACAACGATTTGAATTTCTTCATCTTTTGTTCCTTGAAGACTTACATCACTAACACCATTGATTTTTTTAATTTGAGGAAGTAAATCTTTTTCAATTGATTGTTGTAAGTCTTTTACTTGTCCGTTATTTGCAATTGCAACTTGATAAATAGGAGCAGAATCCATCGCAATACGTTGAACTGTCGCTTCTGCTTTATCAGGTAACTTAGTTTTATTGATTACATTATCAACGTCTTTTTCAATTTTATCCATATCCGATCCAAAAGGATAAATCAAAAAGATTGAAGCCATATTTTCACTTGAAGTACTTGTTAACTGATCATAGTTTTCAAGCTTCATTAAACCTGATTCGATTGGTTTAGTGACCTCAGTTTCTATATCCTCAGATGATGCACCAGGGTATACTACCTGTACTGCAACAGCTGGAAATGAAACATCAGGAAATGTTTCAATTTGTATTTTTTGGGCAGAATAAATTCCCCCAACTAAAACAAGAACACTTAATATAATAACTGAAATTGTGTTCTTCAAACTTAATTTCGTTAAGCCTGCAAACATAATGTATCTATTTCCCCTTTCGATTGGTTACAATTCTAATACGGGATTAGTTTATCAAATCTATATGAACAGAATATGAACAATTAAGAACATAATTTGAACTTTTTAATTTTACAAGCTTTTCGGAAGGATAATCGTAAAGCTAGTTCCTTTTCCAACAACACTTTCAACTTCTATTTTCCCATGATGTATTTCGATAATTTTTTGAACAATCGAAAGACCAAGCCCAGTTCCTTTTTTATTTCTAGAACGGTCTGCTTGATAAAAACGTTCAAATATCCGCTCCATATCTTCCTTACTTATTCCTAGTCCACTATCGCTAATCATGACGTGAATAGTATGATCCAACTCCAAAATATCTATTTTAATGTACCCAGCTATACTTGAGAACTTAATCGCATTTTGAAGTAAATTAATCCATACTTGTTCAAGTAGTAATCGATCTGCTACTATTTCTGTTTGTGGTAAATTTAAAACTAATTGAAGCTTTTTACTTTCCCAATGTGGCTCTAATGCCAAAATAATTTTTCGAATTTGTTCATCTAATTTGTAGGTCATAGGCTGGAATGGATGTTGCTCAGAGTCTAATGAAGCCAGCTTTAATAATCTTTCACTCATCATTGAAAGACGTTCACTTTCTTCCTCAATAATGGATAAATAATGTTCCTTTTTCTCTTCAGCTAACTTATTATTTCTTAAAACCTTTGCAAATCCCTTAATAGATGTTAACGGTGATTGAATTTCATGAGAAACATTTGAAACAAATTCACTTCTCATCTCTTCTAGCTTGTTTAATTTATTCGTCATCAGATTAAAATTTGAAGCGAGTAGTCCAATTTCATCCTTACGTTTAATCGTTACTTGAACCTCATAGTTACCTTTAGCTAGTTCTTTTGTGGCACGAATTAGCTCTTTTACTGGCTTTACTAATAACTTAGCAACAAATAAAAATGTTACTGACCCAATGATTAAAGTTGTCAGCAAACTAAAAAATAAAACTCTCCGCATTTTAAAGAACCCACGATCAATATTGGGTTGAATAAATAAAGCATATTGATGTCCATCTTTTTCAAAAGGTAGACCGCTGAGATATCCTTTTGTTTGAACATTACTTTTGTTTAGTACATTTAATACTTGTTCTTTTTTTATATTCTTCTTTTTTAGTGCTGTATTTTTCAAAACGATTTTACCCGACTCATCATACAGTGAAATATAAAAATTTTTACTAAGAATTTGTAAGGTCGCATCTACTCCATTTTGATTATCTTGTTTAGAATAGATGGAAATAAAATTTTCTCCAACATCAATTAAATCACTTTGTACTTCTGTTTCAACATGTTTTATAAAGTATTTTGAAGCGATAAAAAAAGTAATGACTAAACTCAATAAAATAACTGAAATAAAGATTAAAACCAATCTCGTATACATGCTTTTCATGCGTGATTTCCCTCTAATTTATAACCTAAACCTCTAATTGTAACGATTTCGACTGTAGCCTTTAACTCTCTTAGGCGCTCTCGTATTCTCTTTATATGCACATCAACTGTGCGTTCATCTCCTTCGTAATCAAGTCCCCATATTTGCTCAATCAAATCATTCCTCGTAAAAATTCTTCCAGCTTGGCTTGCAAGCTTCAACAATAATTCGAATTCCTTTAATGGTAATGTAATCGATTGATCATTCGCCGAAATTTCAAATTTAACTTGATTAATCGTTAAATTACCTATAAAAATATTTTTATCAGATAGTAATTGAAACCTTCTTAATAGAGCTTTTACACGGGCTACGATTTCCAAAGGATCAAACGGCTTAACAACATAATCATCTACCCCAAGATCAAAGCCTTTTAATTTATCTTGAGATTCACCTTTTGCTGTGACCATTAAAATCGGAATATCATAATATTTTTTAACCTCTTCTGTGAACTCATATCCATCTACTTCAGGCATCATCACATCAACTACTACTATTTGAATATTATTTTCTTCCAGTAACGTTAATGCTTCTTGACCATTTTCAGCCTCAATAACTGTATAGCCTTCACCACTTAAAAAAATAGAGATTAACTCCCGAATATTTGCATCATCATCGACAACTAATACATTTACATGATTCAATAAATTCACCTACTTACATTTACAAATAATTATGTACATATTATATAGACTCATTATGAACTAAATATGAATTATGAAACCAAAACTAACCATATAAAAAAGAGAATGGCCTAATTGACCACTCTCTAACGGAAGTTTCAAATATTGTTTCAATCCATTTTTATTTCGATTTTCTACAATACTAATCAATCTATTCTCACGACTTTACCTGATTTTCTCTCTCTAACGATTCTCTTCCTATTCTCAGACTTTCCACACTTATATTTTCCATTTTCATCATCTACTACAGAATCCTTACGAGTCATAAATACTGCTATTAACATAGTTAAAATAAGAATCCCGCCAAATATATACATTTCTAGCACTACATAACCCCCACTTACTTTATCAAAATTGAATGCAAAAAAGACACTAGGAAAATCTCCAGTGCCTTAATAAGACATCATTTTGGAAACCTTCTCTTACACGCCTACGAGGTTAGCTGTCGGATTCGGACCTAAAAAGTAGCCCTACCTAAAAAGGATTCACCCCAAAGTACAAGTGTACAAAAATTGGTTCCCCCGCTTCAAAGTTGAAATGTCCCTCAATAATAGAAGAAACACTTAACTAAAACTCAGCGATCTATGGTCATTTAATTTTATGTATATTACTTAAATTACAATTCAACTACTAAATTGTAAACTATTTTACTACTTAAAGAAACTAATATGTCTTTTGATTAAAAATGCTGGGCCAATAAATGACCATTAGATTAATCTTTTACTAGTTGATTTTTGGATAGCAAGTTGTTCAATGTTACTTACTAAAAAAGGGGCATGAGTCCCTCTCTGGTATGAAACCCTAATTCACAGTTAACGTATGTAATCATTAACTAAGGTCCTTTAAAATAAGTAATAACCCCTATTATTAAATTAAAAGTGACATATATCAATAAGATGGTTCCAACAATTCTTCCTGTGCTTTTATTCTTTTTCTTTGCAAATTTGTTAATTAGGAAGACAATAATAGCTATTACTATAATAAGAATTAATAATGGTAGAAAAATAAATAAGTCTGACATAGTTTGTTCTCCTTTATGTATTCAAATAATAAAGAGTTACTAAAAAACTAATATTCTATGGAGAATCTTTTTATTCCTTGTTTAACTAAATTGCAATAGTACAAATAAAAAAAGGATCGCGTCAGCAACCCTTTTTTAGCGCAGTTTATTTCTCCCAAAGTTCAACTAATCTACCTTCAGGATCTTTAATCCATGCAAACTTACCATAATCACTAATCTCTTTTTCCTTTGCAAGAGGTATACCGACTTGTTCAAGATGCTTAATCGTCTCGTCTAGATTATAAACTTGAAAATTTAACATGACTTGCTGTTCTGTTGGGAAATAATTGTCTTCTTCCGTAAAGAAAGAAAAGATCGTTTCATTTTCAGAATCGGGTTTAATGATCGTCCCATTCCATTTTTCTATTTCAACATTCAGCACTTTACTGTACCATTTTTTTAAAGCATCCAGATTTTTAGTCCTCCAGAATATTCCCCCAAAACCTTTGATCATCATAGTCTACTCCCTCACTTTTTTATTTACCTACTTTGCATAACCTTCTCAATTCGACGATCCGGTAATAACCACATAATTGCAACGATTACATAAATTATTTGAGCGAACCAAGGCCAGATCAAAGAAGTGCAAACTCCAGCTAAGTAACAAACCACTGAAGCTTTACCTTTCCAATCATTACCTACTGCCTGTTTTAATTTTGAATTTTTTCCCTCTTTTTGGATAATTATACCTTGTAATATGAAGTAAGCTATTGCGGTCATTAAGAGTATTACACCATAAAGCATTGTTGGATAAGGCTTATAATGGTTTTCCCCCATCCAACCAGATGCAAAAGGAATTAAGGATAACCAGAAAAGCAAATGAAGATTTGCCCACATTATTGATCCTGTCACCTTTTGTAAAGTGTGTATCATATGATGATGGTTATTCCAGTAAATACCAACATAAATAAAACTAAGTAAATAACTAAGAAAGGTTGGGAAAAGTTGTAATAAGTCTTGTATATTCGGACTATGAGGAATCCTAATTTCTAGGACCATAATTGTAATAATGATAGCAAGTACACCGTCACTAAAAGCTTCCAACCGATTTTTATTCATTGTTTACTCCCTATTATTATTTGTCTTTTTGTTTTATTAATATTTCTGTCTATTTAAATTCCTTATTTCCACGTAAATTAAAATTTTCATATCGGTTAGTTTGAAGTATGCCCGTCACTTAACAAGCCTTTGTTCTAAATCACTTTTCTGGCGCAAGTGATGACGAAAATGCATATAAACCAAATCATACCATTCCTTTGCATTTAGCCATCCGAACCCTCCATGCTGGACTTTATAATTTGGGTTAATATTTTCCACTTTCGACTCCCATTGACTCAACCTTAGTATTACTTGATTAATTCTGCTGATCAGCTCGTCCTTGCTATCTGAATTATTAGGTGGATCATTTAGTTCATCTGGTAATCTAATTTTAATTGGTGGAAATCCCCCATTCTTATATAACTTCTCGCCAAATTCCGTTTTTCCAAGGGGTTGTTCATCATTTAAGGTAGCACAAGTTTCCATGCTATCTAGATATTCATGGGCACAAATGATTAAATGATCATACATTTGGCCAATAGACCAAACCTCCTCTTCAGATTTATACCTTAACTGTTCCAAAGTGTAATTTTGAAGCTCGTTTTTGTATGTATTAATCAGTTCAATTTCGCTCAGGGGTAATTCCTCCTTTGTATTCACTTAAATCTAAAATTTTACATTTTTTGCATATGTAACTAATCATTCAATATTCGTTTACAAATACCTTCTTCAAAATATCTACCATGTATCTCAATTAAAAAATCGACTTTGCAGTCGATTTTTTTTGTACAGCTAAATTATACTTTACATAAGTACTATAATAGAGTCCTAATTACTAAATGAAGTATTATTTATATAGCTCAACAAACACAAAAAAAGGAATCTTCTAATTTAATGATTCCTCAAAAATTCTCTTTTGCTATGAAACTATTCAAATAACTTTTTAACTTTTAATATGGAGTAGGAATAGGCGTTCCCGGTGGTCTCCACCAAGATTCAACAGTTTTCCAAGCAGTATTATAATCGTAACCTTTTCCCATCAAGTAACCTATAGCAACTGCTTCTGTTAATGCGTGTTGATAGCCAAGCTGTTGTGCTTCTTTTAATCCATGGCTAACAGCTGGATTTATTAATGTTAGAATTTGTTGTGGATTTACAGTTTGCTGTGGATTTCTATAATAATCATTGTGATTATAAGGTACATAGTTGTAGAAATTCATATTAACTTTCCTCCCTTTTAAATAACGTTTTATGCAATCTTGGGCTTTCAAATCTTTATAATATATGTAGATTTGGGAGTTTGCGGAATAGGCTATAAGCATGGCTTAAAAATTTTTAGGTGAACATTATCTTTTATCCTGTCGTTACACCGAAGTGTCTTCTCTGTCTAAAAAGGGGCACTGACTAGGTCAGCACCCCATGCGACTACCTGTCACACAAAAAGACTACCTAAGTAGTCTCAGACTGTTGACAAACGCTCGCTTTCTTCGTTGCTTCGCC
>NZ_NUYF01000006.1:4722-218474 GCF_002566505.1 Bacillus sp. AFS077874 | reverse complement strand
GCTTGCAATCAGTCTGAAAATCAGGTTATTTGTACTTTGTCTACATACTGAGACTACCTAAGTAGTCTCTCATTGTTCAACTATTACGATAAAGTTCGGACTAGCACTGAAAAATACGTTGTAAAGTTACTATTTTTAATCTACTTTTTCTACCAATGATTGATAAATTTCCTTCAGTGACCACACTTTCCCTTTTTCATCTTTATAAACAACATGTTCACTTTGAAAATGGGCAGGGGAATCCAAACCTGCAGCAGCAGCTAACCGAAATAAACCTTCACGCATTGAAATTAGATAATTCGCCGTTCGATATTTTTTTTCATCAATGACAAGGGCTTTTTGTAAATCAGGATCTGTTGTGGCCACACCGACTGGACATGCATTGGAGTGGCATTTTAAAGCTTGAATACAACCAATCGTAATCATAAATCCTCTTGCGATATTAACAAGGTCAGCCCCCATTGCTAGTGCAATCGCTACTCGATCTGGCGAGAATAATTTTCCTGATGCTATTATTTTAACTTGGTCACGTACGCCATATTTTCTTAAAGCATGATCCATTAAAGGTAATGCAGATTTAATTGGCAATCCTACACTATCCGCCAGTTCCTGGTATGTGGCACCTGTTCCCCCTTCACCACCGTCTACAGTAATAAAGTCAGGGCCCTTCCCAGTACTTTTTATATATTTTGCTAATTCATCAGCTTCATGACCACTTCCAATAACCACTTTCATTCCTACTGGTTTTCCAGTTTGTTCCCGAATTTGTTCCATAAAGTCAAACAAAGAAGGAAAGTCATGAAACTCTCTAAAACGATTAGGACTATCTATCGATTTAAACGGTTCTACCATTCTTATTCTTGCGATTTCCTCTGTTACCTTTTCCCCATCAATATGCCCACCGCGTGTTTTGGCACCTTGAGCTAATTTAAGTTCAAAAGCTTTTATTTCAGGAATTTTACTTTTTTCTTTCAAGGCATCCCAATTAAAATTCCCCTCTTTATCTCTAACCCCGAATAAACCTGGGCCAATTTGCATGATAATATCAACGCCACCCTTTAGATGGTATTCAGACAATCCACCCTCACCTGTATTCATCCATGTCCCCTTCGCAATTGCTAATCCCTCTGATAGTGCAGTAATAGCTTTTTCACCTAGGGATCCATAGCTCATAGCAGACATACCAATCTGACCTTTTACAATAAAAGGATACTTCGTGTTTTTACCGATCACAATTGCATCACTATCATCCAATAAAAATGCAAGTGAATCATTTTTCTCTAATCTTTCTTCCTTCTGTGTAAATAAAGGCTCTTTAATCAATAAATATCGGTTTGTTGTTACGTTTATTTGCTGGTCCATTTTTAATTCTTCTGACAGTTTTGGAAACATCGAATTTCTAATATAATATCCTTTTTCTTCAAAGTCTCTTTTAGACCCAAACCCAAGGACATCTCGTTTATATTTTGCTTTTTTAACAATATGCTCATATTCTTCTCTAGAAAAAGGTTTGCCTTCTAGGTCGCTGTTAAATAAATACTGACGTAACTCAGGTCCAATCGTTTCTAAGAAGTACCTAACTCGTCCTATTACTGGATAATTACGAAGTATTGGATGCTGCTTCTGTTTACGATCTATAAAAAACAAATATAGTGTACCTATTAATAAAACTAAAAGTATTAAGGCAAAAAAAATGAATCCAAGGATAATTAAAACATTTGTTATATTCAATTATAATTCCCCCTTGAAAAAGTTCCGTAACATTGCTATCAAATTTATTTTAAATTAAAATACTTCATTCTTACTCTCCTTAATCGAGTTTACATTTTATTCTTTACATATTTCCTTCCAATTTATACAATGCTTGCATCATCGAATATGCTTAATCAGCTATAAAACCTTAGCTACTCATTTGAATATTCTTCAAGAGAGGTTTGAATTTCTTTTCTCTTCCAAATAAGAGGTCTCCCTTTTTTATATTGAACCCATTTAATATTTTCATTTATAACTATTCAAAAAAACATAAAATAGTCCTCTCATAATTGAACTTTAAGGCCTCGACTCCATTGGAATTCGGAAGGATCTTAGGTCTCGCTCCATAGAAAATGAGTGGAAACCTAAGTCTTTTTTCATTAATACTAATCAGAAAATAGTCCCGAAAATTAAAATCTAATTAACTTTTTATCTCCAAAATAATAAGTTAGTAAATTTTCTAGCACGAGTTAATATTCTTCTTGTTAAATAGTGGAATAATATGGAATACTAAAGCTAATAACTATTATTTTAATTGTTGAATAATAACTTCAGGAGTGTCTTATGAATAAGATTCGGATTAGTAAAGTAGGTTTATTTAAACTATTTTTCATTTCAATATTACTAGTTACATTTATATTCGTTGGAAAAAACGTACTTTTAAACTTCGACTTTAAAATGTTCTTTAACTATATGGAGTCTCTTACATTAATACAGTACTTTTTGATTTTTGCATTAGGTATTTTAGCTGTATCTCCAATGTTTTTATATGACTTCGTACTTGTAAGACTATTAAAATTAGATTTTAGTTTTCGAAAAATATTAATGGTAGCTTGGCTTGCGAATACTTCCTCAAACCTAATTGGACTTGGTGGGGTTGCAGGTACCACCATTCGGACTCTATTTTATCGAAAAGATCGCACCGGACCCGAAATTGTTAAAGCAGTGAGTAGTGTAACGATATTCTTACTTTCTGGATTATCGATATTGAGCTTAGTTTTATTTACAGGAATATTTGATTTATCATTTTTAAATGAATATAAGTATCTATATATCGCTATTATCATTGCAATTTGTTATTTCCCGGTAATGTTTTTAGTCGTTTATTTAAAACGTAATTTTTTCTCGGAGAATTTTTCGGCAAAATATATGCTTTCATTGGTTGTCATTTCTTTAAGTGAATGGTCTTTTATTTTATTATTTATTTACTTCATTTGTTTATTTTTACATATCGACATTTCAATCATTGAGGTTTTACCTGTTTTTTTAGTAGCATCTGTTGCAGCACTTTTAAGTATGATTCCAGGCGGTCTTGGGTCTTTTGATTTTATTTTCCTACTAGGTTTTACATACTTTGGAATCGATAAGGAAACGACACTTCTTGTTTTATTGATTTATCGTTTCAGTTATTTCTTTTTCCCGTTTGCTTGCGGTATTATTTTAGCTCTTAAATTATTATGGAATAAAATAAATCAATCATTTAATAATATTCCAAATCAAATTTCAACTTATATGGGGCATAAACTTTTAACGATTTTAGTATTTTTATCTGGCGTTATCCTATTAGTTTCTGCTGCTGTACCAAGCATGCTTTTAAGAATTAGTCTTTTAAATTTAATTTTACCTTCGACAATTATTAATATTTCACATTTAATTTCGGTCACAGCAGGCTTTACATTGTTAGGACTCTCTCGTGGAATTGATTATAAAGATAAAAGAGCATGGTATATTACACTTTTCATGCTGATTGTTGGGGCAGTTACAACGTATTCAAAAGGATTAGATTATGAAGAAGCACTTTTCGTATTAGCAGTTGCTTTTATATTATTTATTTCAAAGAAACAATTTTATAGAGAAAGCTTCGTTTTAACCTGGGGTAAGCTTATTGTTGATAATTTTATTTTATTTTTCTTTTTGGGTAGTTATTTACTTATTGCTTATATCAATCTACCTCAAACAAATGTCAAAATACCTGCTAAATATTTACCTTATATACTTGTTAATTCGAGAGATATCGTGATTAGTGCAGTTCTTGGTTTTGCAGCTGCTTTACTATTTTTTTATATCGCATTTTTCAAAGTTAAAAGAAAACAATTTGAATTTATAAATACGAAAGCTGAAGAAGAAAAAATAAAAGAACATTTTAATAAGTATGGTGGTACAGAACTTTCACATTTGGTTTTTTTACATGATAAATTTTTATTCTGGGCTCAGGATGAGACAGTATTATTTATTTTTCAGCCATATGCAGACAAATTAGTTATTTTAGGTGACCCGGTTGGTGAAAAATCTCATTTATATCCTGCTATTGAGGAATTATTAAACTATGCTGATCAATTTGGATATACTCTTGTCTTCTACCAAGTAAACTCAAATTCACTATCCTATTTACATGAAAATGGATTTGATTTCTTTAAACTTGGTGAAGAAGGATTTACTGATATTTCATCATTCACTTTATCTGGAAAACGTAATAAAGGAATTCGTGCACTTTACAATAAATTTGAACGCGAAGAATATAGTTTTGAAATTATTGAGCCCCCTTATTCTAATGAATTCTTTACGGAATTAAAGGAATTATCACAAGAGTGGTTGAAAGGGCGAAAAGAAAAAGGGTTTTCACTTGGCTATTTTGATGAGGATTACATCAAACTTGCGCCAGTAGCTATTATTAAAAACAATGAAAATAAAATGATTGCATTTGCATCCATTATGCCAAACTATAATGATCATACGATTTCAATTGATTTAATGCGTCATAGAGTTGACGCTCCAAAAGGAATTATGGACTTTATGTTTGTTAACTTAATTGAGTGGTTTAGGTCTAGAAATTTTCATTATTTTAATGTCGGTATGACACCTTTAGCAAACGTGGGTCTATCTAAGTATTCTTTTACAAGTGAAAAAGTTGCAGCGCAAATTTATCAATATGGACAATTTTTATATCACTTTCAAGGTTTAAGAAGCTTCAAAGAGAAATATGTTAATTCTTGGACACCTAAGTTTTTGGCGTATCATAAAAAAACATCCTTACCAATCACAATGCTACAAATAACTTCATTAATTTCTAGGTCTAGAAAAAATTAAATTTACAGCCAGTTAATGTATTGAACATTGACTGGCTTTTTTATTGTGAAAAAGCTATTTTCCACTTCAAAACCTCCTCAATTTATAATCAAAATAAATAAATTGGTAAAAAATAATAGTTAATATCACTTGCAAAATTATTTCTCATCAATTATGATTGTGTCATATTAAATTGTGCACAACTAATATAAAAGGATGTTGACGAATGAATAAAGAAAATCAGCTTTTGCTTGAAAATCAATTATGCTTTTCAATTTATGCTTGTTCTCGAGAAATTACTAAATTATATCGACCAATCTTAGATGAGATTGGCATAACGTATCCGCAATATCTTGCATTGCTTTCACTTTGGGAAAAAGACCAACAAACTGTTAAAGAACTTGGGGAGACTCTTTTTTTAGACTCAGGAACACTTACACCAATGCTAAAACGGATGGAATCTGCGGGACTAATTTTCCGAAAACGTGATTCAAGTGATGAGAGAAAAGTATTTATTACATTAGCTGAAGAAGGTATTAAATTAAAAGAAAAAGCTTTCTGTATACCTGAGAAGTTTTTCAAGGAAAGTAATACTACTCAAGAGGAATTTTTAACAATATTAAACCAAACAAAAGCATTATTAAAGAAAGTTCAATCTGCAAACGAAAATAAAAAATAGATAATAAATATTAAGGAGAGATTGTAATGGAAAAATTATATACTGCTACAGCAACTGCAACAGGTGGACGTGACGGAAGAGTTATTTCATCAGATGATTTTATTAATTTATCACTTAAACCACCAGTAGAATTAGGCGGTCCTGGTGGAGCAACAAATCCTGAACAACTATTTGCGGCTGGCTATTCAGCTTGTTTTGACAGTGCATTAAATTTAGTAGCTCGCCAACAAAAAATTAAATTAGAATCTACATCAGTTACTGCAAACATAACAATTGGTAAAGACCCTGCTGACGGAGGATTCAAATTAGCTGCTCAACTTGATGTAAAAGTACAAGGTGTTCCAACAGAAGTAGCTGTAGAACTAGTAAAAGCAGCCCATGGTGTTTGCCCATATTCAAAAGCAACTAGAGGAAACATGGATGTACAATTAAGAGTAATCGGATAATATTTAGATCTAATGGGAGAAGGAAAAGTTTTTGCTTACACCTTCTCCCTCTATCCTTATCCTTGTTCCATTATCGTTTCATATTTCAATGAATCGTCTTTTGTGAAGAACTTTCTATAGGAAAGAAGTGTTGAGGAGAATACACTAATTGCGATTGCGCCAATTAAAATACATTCGATTAACAATTGATATTTAATCGCATATAAAGGACTTATGCCAGCAAAGATCATTCCCGTCATCGAGCCTGGTAAAGTAACAATTCCTACAGTTTTAGCTCGATCAATTGATGGAATTAAGGCAGCTCTAATTGAATTTTTTATGACATTATTTGAAGCTTGTTTAGTTGTTGCCCCTAAGCATAATGCAGCTTCAATTTGATTTTTACTTGCTTGAATTTCAGCCCTAAGTCTCGTTAATGCTAAACTATTCGCGTTCATAGATGTACTAATAATCATACTTGAAATTGGAATAACATATTGAGCCTTCAACGCAATTTTATTTGCTACCAATACGACTCCTAAAGAAATCATGACACCTAGCAATATACTAATAAATGAAATAAAAAATGCTCCTTCAATTTGTTGTGACCTTTTACTCGAAGTATAAGCACCGAATAAAATCATACAAAATAAAATAATGATGATAATTAAAAGGTGCTCAATTTGCAGTATATATTCAAGTACATACCCCATGATCATTAATTGAATGACGGTTCTTACTGAAGAAACGCCAATGTCTTTTTCAACACCAAGTTTCTGATAATAGGATAATGCGATAGCTATAATAATTAATAAAAATGTCAGAGATACTCCTGTAATATGCAAATTACCGTCCATCATTTCACCTCTTTTAAGCAATTGTAGAAAGAAAATTCTTCCCTAATTCTGTGCTGGGATTATTAAAAAATTCATTAACTGGACTGACTTCTACTAATTTACCATCAATCAGTAGCCCTACTCGATCAGCTATTTGTTGAACTAAATCCATATTGTGCGTAACAAGAATAATCGTTAAATTTTCTTCTCTTTTTAAAGTTACTAGAAGCTCCTGAATATGTAGAGTCGATTGTGGATCTAATGCTGAAGTAATTTCATCACATAATAAAATGCTTGGTTTCATGGCAATTGCTCTAGCGATTGATACTCTTTGCTGTTGTCCAATCGAGAGGGTTGAAGCATTCCGATCAAGTAATTTCGTCTCTAATCCTACTTTTTCTAATAAAGATTTCGCTACTGTTTTGGAATCAGTCTTATCATAGCTACCGTTTAATTTGACTCCAAACAAAATATTATCCTCAACGGTCCCTTCAAATAATGAAGGAGTTTGTAGGATCATTACTGCACTTTTTCTTAAACTTTGAGGTATCATTTTATATATTGATTGTCCATTTAAATGAATTTCACCTTTACTAATTGACTGTAATCGATTTAATGTCCGAAGCAATGTCGTTTTCCCTGCCCCTGAAGTTCCAATTAAACAAAAAATTTCACCCTTATTCGTTTGAAAATTAATGTTTTTAAGGATTGAACTACCAAGAATATCTACACTTATACTGTTAATTGATAACGTCATTCTTTCTCACCTCTTTCTAAATGAAAGGTGCCCTATACAAGGACACCTTTTAAAATTGATTAAATTATTTTTCTTCCTCGGCCATGAGGTATGCAAAGTGGCGTTCCGAATAATGGATCCTTCACAATATCGCAGTTCATACAGAAAACGTCACAGATTAAGCTCTGATTAATGATGTTTTCTGGGTCTCCTTCTGCGTAAACTTCACCATTTGAAATCGCAACAACGTTGTGTGCATAACGACATGCTAGGTTTATATCATGTAGTACCATAACAATTGTACGCTGCTCTTTTTCATTTAATTCGTAAAGTAGGTCTAAAATCTCGATTTGATGTGTTAAATCCAAATATGTTGTTGGTTCATCTAATAAAATTGTATCTGTGTCCTGAGCCAATGTCATCGCAATCCAAGCACGTTGACGTTGTCCACCAGATAAAGAATCGACTAATTGATCCTTTAATTCATACATATTTGTCATTTTCAAAGCATGATTTACTTTTTCTTCATCTTCTTTTGACCATTGTTTTAACCAAGTTTGATATGGATATCTTCCTTGTTTTACTAATTGAAAAACTGTTAAACCTTCTGGTGCAACAGGACTTTGAGGCAGGATTGAAAGATTACGTGCAATTTCCTTTGTAGGTCGCTTACTAATTTCTTTTCCATCAAGTAAGATGGTTCCACTTTTTGGTTGAAGTAATCTTGCAAGTGAACGAAGTAATGTTGATTTTCCGCACCCATTAGCTCCAATTAAAACTGTGATTTTTCCTTTTGGGACTTGAAAATTTAATTCGTTTATAATTGTACGGTCATCATACGATAACGTTAATTTTTCTGTTTCGATTGCACTCGTTGACATCTTATCACCTTTTTCCAGTCTTAAATAATAAATAGATAAAATATGGTGCACCAATTACAGCAGTAAAAACACCAGCAGGTATTTGAATTGGACTAAACACCGTTCTTCCAATTGTATCAGCTACTAATACCATGATGGCACCGATGATTCCAGATAAGGGAATCAATGCACCATAAGAAGCACCAACTATTTTCCGAGCAATATGCGGTGCAATTAGTCCAACAAATGCGATTGCTCCCGCAAATGCAACTGCACCAGCTACTAATGCTGTACTTATAAATAACAAGATTAGTCGATTTTTTTCTACTTGAACTCCTAAGCTTGTTGAAACTTCATCTCCAAGTTGCTGCGTATTAATATGTCTTATAAACGATAATGCTAACACGATAAAAACTAGCGTCCAGACTGTAATGATTTTAACTTGTTCCCAGTTCGCTCCATAGACGCTCCCGGTTAACCACATATTCGCTTCGGTTGCTCTAAAAATAGGTCCAATAATCATAAAAAATGAAGTTGTGCTTTGAGCTAATGCCGAAAATCCTACCCCTACTAAAACTAATCTTAAAGGTCTTAATTCCCCATCCTTATAAGCAAAAGCATAGACAAATACTAAACTGATGATGGCACCGATAAATGCCGCTAATGGTAACCATTTTATACTTACTGTTAATTGATTCGTCCGATTATCACTAAAAATAGCTAAAAATAATACAACGGCAGCACCTGCTCCACCTGTTATTCCAAGAATATCTGGTGATGCTAGTGGGTTTCTAACTAAGCCTTGAAGAATTGCTCCAGCGATCGCTAAAGAAATTCCAGCAAAAATGGCAATGATGATTCGTGGCATTCGAAATGCTTGAATAAATAATTCATCTATTTTTTCACCTTCACCAAAAATAACAGATAATACTTTTGGAATCGAGATGTAACGGTCACCTAGCGTTAAACTCACTATAAATGAACTGATCAGTAAAAGAAGAGCAATTATTAAAACGGAAAATGATCGCTTATTAAATAGTAGTGAAAAGTACTTGTTTCTTAATTTGATCATGTTCATTTTACTGTACCGCCTTTTCTTGCTAAGTAAATAAAAAATGGTGCACCAATAACTGCGGTCATAATACCAACTGGCGTTTCTTCTGGCATTAAAATGTAACGAGATCCTACATCAGCTAAAAGAAGTAGTATTGCTCCGAAAATACCACAAAACGGAATCATCCAACGATAATCATTTTTAACGAACATTCTAACTATTTGAGGGACAATTATACCGACTAATCCTATTGGTCCTGCTATACTTACAGCACCACCGGCTAGAATGATGACTAATACAACTAATGTCGTTTTTAATAAAGCTGTATTTTGACCTAAAGCTCTAGATACATCTTCGCCTAACATGAATGTATTAATCTTTCCACCAAGTGCAAGTGAGACCACCCAAGCTATTACGATATATGGTAGTACCATATGTAAAGAATCAAGTGAACGCCCTTGAACTGAACCAGCTAACCAAAATAGCACTTGCTCTAATGCCACTTCGTTAGTTACTAGTAAGCCTTGGGTTATTGAGCTAAACATAGCTGCAATTGAAACACCAGCTAAAGTAATTTTTAATGGTGTCGCTCCGTCTTTCCCTATTGAACTTAAACCAAATACAAATACAGCTGATAATGTAGCTCCTATAAATGAAAGCCATATAGTCGCATTAGGTGATTGTAAATGAAAAAAAGTGATACTAAGTACAATTAACATCGAGGCACCAGCGTTAATTCCTAGAACGCTTGGTGATGCTAGAGGATTTTTAGTTAAAACTTGCATAAATAAACCAGCGATTGCTAAACTTGCTCCTACTATTGAAGCAATGATCGCTCTTGGAACTCGAACATTTTGAATAATTAACTGTTCATTAGACCCATCAAATTGTGTAAATGAATGAATTAAGCTTGTAAAACTAGTATCCGTATATCCTAGTAAAATACTAGAAAAAAAACAAATTACTAATAATAAAAAACAAGCTACTAATACAATAACTCTTGAACTTGGATGAATAAGCATTTTATATCTCCTACTATTCTATTCTCTTTTATTAGTCTAAATGATATGAATTATCAAGTCAATGAGAATGATTTTCATTTTCTTATTGACTTCTAATCAAATCTTAATCTATAATACTATTTGTCGAGATAAATGATAATCATTATCAACTAAAAAGGGAGACCATTCTATGAAAAAACTAAAATTTTCTTCACTAATTGCTTTATTCATTGCAGCAATTATGGTATTAGGTGCTTGTGGCACAAAAAAATCAGACGAAGCTTCTGGTAAAGAAAGTAAAAAAGCAAATACAATTACAATTGAGCATGCAATGGGTACGACAAAAGTTCCTGTTAATCCAAAAAGAGTTGTTATATTAACAAACGAAGGAACTGAAGCTTTATTAGCATTAGGTGTGAAACCAGTTGGTGCTGTTAAATCATGGACAGGAAACCCTTGGTATGATCATATTTCTAAAGATATGGATGGCGTAGAAGTTGTAGGTGTGGAAAGTGAAGTTAACCTTGAGAAAATCGCTAGTTTAAAACCAGATTTAATCATCGGTAATAAAATGCGTCAAGAAAAAGTGTATGAGCAATTAAGTGCAATTGCACCAACAGTTTTCGCTGAAACATTACGTGGAGATTGGCAAGAGAATTTCAAATTTTATGCAAAAGTTTTAAACAAAGAAGAACAAGGTAATAAAGTATTAGCTGATTACACAAAACGTGTTGATAATCTAAAAGCTGAATTAGGCGATAAAGTAAATCAAAAAATTTCAATGGTCCGTTTCATGGGTGCTGATGTACGAATCTATCACCAAGATACATTCTCTGGTGTAATTCTTAAACAATTAGGATTCCAACGTCCAGAGGAACAAAATGCTCCTGATTTTGCTGAAAGAGGCGTGACAAAAGAACGTATTCCAGCGATGGATGGAGATTACATATTCTACTTTACATTTGATGACGGTAAAGAGTCTGGATCTAAGCTTGAAAAAGAATTTACAGAAGATCCTTTATTCAAAAAGTTAAATGCTTCTAAAAATGGACATGTCATTAAAGTAAATGATGTTACATGGAATACTGCAGGTGGAATCAAGGCTGCTTACTTAATGTTAGATGATATTGAAAAGACTTTTACTAAATAATAGAATTTAAAAAGGTTTACCTTTATTGTCAGATCAAATGACAATTTAGGTAAACTTTTTTTGTTAAAGTCAGTATTTAGCTAATTTCCATACCTGCTATACTTGCTTATCCCGCTTTCCCTGCATCTTCAGCATTTCCTGCAATTAGCGTAAGCATCATATGCTCCTGGTCCCAATATTCATTGTTAAATTTTAAACTATTAGGTGTATTAGCAAATGTTTTGAATCCTAGTTTTTCATACAGTTTTTTTGCTGTTTCATTACCTTCTACGATATTTAATGTAAGTTGTTCAAGTCCAAAGCTTTTTGCTAAGTGGATCGCTTCTTCAATTAAAAGATAGCCTGCCCCCATTTTTCGAGCGCTAGGAGAAACATAGACAGACTCAATTTTTCCTTTATGCTCTGCTTTAACTTTTTCAAATGTTTTTAAAGTTGCTACTCCAATTAATTGACCTTTGTCAGTAAATGCACCGATCGTATAGTTTTTATCTTGATCCAATATTTCTGCTTTGTATTCAATAGGGTCATCTTGATCAAGTATTTCATCCATAGTTGTAATAAAAACTTCAGGATTCTCTTTTAAACCTTCTAAACGAATATTAAGATAGATTTCAGCATCTTCTTTAGTTAATAAACGTATTTTCATACCTATCCCTCCGTAGTTCTTGCAAAGTATATTTTATATAACAAATGGAAGGTTTTCAACGCTTTCAAAAGCTAGACTCTAGTAAACTCACATTGTCATAAATTTGTAAAAAACATAAAAAAACGCTTGTATACCAAGCGTTTAGATGATTCTCTTTTCATGATTTTTCTCAATTCTTGTTACAGAAATGTTAGGTTTGTCATAGTCATTAAGTAAACTTTACTAAATCAAATAATCTAGTTTTTTATCAAATATACTCTTTCTGGCCTACCAATCGTTCCATACGCTAAATCCGCTAATACTTTTCCTTCAGATACTAGATATTCTAAATATCTCCGGGCAGTAGTACGACTAACGCCAATTTCCAGTCCTATATTCTCAGCAGTCATACCGTTATGAACTTCATTTATCACAAATAACACCTTATCTAAAGTAAGCTTATCAATACCTTTAGGGTATATACTTTGCTCTTCAATCATCGAATTATTTTTTCCGATTAAACCATCTATTTCTTCCTGAGTTAGATAAGCACTTTTGGATTGTAGGCTTTGTACTTTATTTGAATGATTTACATAACGAATTAGAGACTTTTTAAAACGATCAAAAATGACTGGCTTAATAATAAAATCAAATACACCATAATGTAAGGCCTTATTAACTGAATCGATTTCTTTGGAAGCTGTAATCATAATAACATCTGCCAAAATTGAATTTTTCTTCATCCATTGTAAAAAATCTAAACCATTCATATCCGGAAAATAAACATCTAATAATACTAGCTGCGGCTTTAGAATCTCAATTAAATCAACAGCATCTTGATAATTTGTCGCAATACCAATTACACTAAACCCTTCTATTCTTTCAATAAATCGCTGATGAATTTCTGCAATTCTACTATCATCTTCAACTATTAACACTTCTATTAAATTCTTTTTCATCGTATCTGTTACTCTCCTTTTGGCGTTTCGGAATGGCAACAATAAATGTAGTTCCCCCATGTTCGTTTGAATGAAAAGTAATTTGTCCGTTTAATTTATGGAGCAATCTCTGGACTAGGTGAAGTCCGATCCCTGAGTTTTTAGATTGCTCCTTAGTAGAAATACCATATTCAAAAATCTCATCGATTAATTCCTCAGGGATACCATTTGCATTATCCTCAATTTCAATCACTAAATCCTTACCTAAATCAGTAAGAAATAGTGAAACAAGCTTTTCTGATTTATTTGTTTCTAATACTGCATCGAATGCGTTATTTAATAGATTTCCGATTATTGTTATTAAGTCTTCCCTATTTATTTCTTTTGGGACATCTGCAAAACTACTATTATAATCAATGTTAAAGTCTACTTTTAACTCATTAGCTAAACTTATTTTTCCTAAAAGAAGTCCTGCAACAACTGGGTCTGAAATTTCTTCCATAATAAAATGGATAATATTTTGAGTAATATTTGATTCCTTTGAAATTAATTCAATCGCTTCTTGATAGGATTCAAGCTGTATTAAACCTAAGATGGTATGCAACTTATTTGAATATTCATGTGCCTGAGCTCTCAGGCCTTCTGAATATGCTTTTATTTGCGATAGTTCATTTAGCAATTTATTCAATTCGGATTTTTCCCTAAAGGTTGTTACTGCTCCAACAATTTTAGAATTCACTCCAACAATCGGTATACAATTAATAATCATTACTTTTTCATTTATTAAAAACTCTAAATCATAAATTGGCTGACCTGTTTCAACTACTTTCTTCAGATGCGAATTATGCAATACGTCTTCTATTTTTAATCCTCTAAGCTTTAAATTATTTGGAATAGAAAGTACTTTATGAGCATTTTCATTAACTACCGTTATTTCTCCGTATTCATCAATCGCAATAATCCCTTCATGAATCGATTCCAAAATTGCGTGTTTTTCTTTGTACATCCTTCCAATTTCTTTCGGCTCCAATCCGAAGATCGATTTTTTTATATTAAATGAAATTAAAAATGCTACTCCTATTCCAAGAAGTAAGATGACAATACTATTTTTTATTAGTTTTTTACTAAACGCTTGTGCCTCATGGTCGATATCTTTTATTAAGTAGCCTACAGAAACAACTCCAATTACGCTTCCATTATCATCAAAAATAGGAGTTTTTCCTCTTAAAGAAGGACCGAGTGTACCAGTCGATTCCGATACGATTTCTTGTCCCTTAAATACTTTATCATTATCTCCTCCAACCATTTTCTTCCCAATTAGGAATCGGTTTGGATGTGAATAACGTACTTCATTTTTATTCCCAACAACGATAAATTCCGCTCCAACTTTCTTTCGGATTTGTTCAACGATCGGCTGAATGATCCCAGATGGATTTTCACTTAAAAATGCTTCACGAACTTCTGGCATATTTGCCACTGTTTGAGAAATAGCTAAAGCCTTTAATCCCTTTTCATGTTTAAGGTTTTTTAGAAACATTTCTTGAGATACTATTTCAAAAACACTACTAATAACTAAAATGAGAACAGAAATAAAGATGATTAACTTATAATGTAAACGCATAAAATTTCTCCTTATATTTTTATAATAATCAAAAAACTCCTTTTGTTAAAGGAGTTTTGATAGAAATTTAAGCTTCTACATTAATAACTACTTCTTTACCCTTCAACAATAATAATTGGAATAAGGATCCAAAGTACTCCAATTATTAAAAATACTAATGAAATAGGATGAGTAAAGAAAATACTATAATCACCATTTGATACCGTTAAAGCTCTTCTTAAATTATTCTCAATCATTGGTCCTAAAACGATACCTAATACTAGTGGTGCGATTGGAAAATCATTTTTAGAAAGGAAATATCCAAAAATACCACATGCTATTAATAGAAGTAAATCATTTACAGATACTTGTACGGCATAAACACCAAATATTGAAATGGCTACAATTAGTGGTAACAAGTATTTCTTTGGCGTTTGAATAATCTTTGCAAATATTTTTACTAAAGGCATGTTTAAGATAATCAGCATTACGTTACCAATAAACATACTAGCAATTAACCCCCATGCAACATCAGGATGTTCATCGAAAAGAAGTGGTCCCGGTTGTATGTTATACATCATTAAAGCACCCATTAGGATTGCAGTTGTTCCTGAACTTGGAATCCCTAAAGTTAATAAAGGAATCATTGCTCCCCCAGATGCGGCATTGTTTGCTGACTCAGGAGATGCAACTCCAGCAATTGTACCAGTTCCAAACTTTTCTGGCGTTTTACTAACTTTCTTTTCTAAAATATAAGCGAAAAATGAAGCTAAAATAGCACCCGCTCCCGGTAATAAACCGACGAAAAATCCTAAAACAGAGCCCCTAGCAATCGGTGCTACACTTTCTTTTAATTCTTCTTTAGATGGTAATAAATTATTAATCTTTGCCATCTCACCATCTTCAACTTCATTTTCAATAATTGTTTTAAATACTTCACCTAGCGCAAATAATCCTACCGCTACTGTTAAAAATTCTAACCCTTGATATAGCCATGGAATGTCATATGTAAAACGAGAAACGCCTGATACGGAATCAATTCCAATTGTAGCTAGTAGTAATCCGAAGATCGTCATAATTAATGCTTTTGTTACTGACTTTCCTGCTAGTCCACTTACTGCACATAAACCAAGAAGCATTAATGAAAAATATTCAGCTGGACCGAACTTAATTGCTAATGCCGATAATGGTTTTGCTAATACGATCAGTGCAATAAGAGTAAAAATCCCTGCTACAAATGAACCAATTGCGGCAATTGACAAAGCACTTCCAGCTCTACCTTTTTTAGCCATTTGATAGCCATCTAAAGTCGTCACTACCGATGAAGATTCACCTGGAGTGTTTAATAAAATTGATGTAGTAGAACCACCATACATAGCACCATAATATACACCAGCTAATAATATAATTGCACTGCCCGCTGCTTGCTCAGGTCCTAAAAAACCAGTTACAGAAGCAGTAACAGGTATTAATAAAGCGACCCCACTCATTGGCCCAATACCAGGTAATACCCCTACTGCTGTACCAATTAATACTCCGGCAAACGCAAACAATAAGTTGTACCATGTAAATGCAGTTTCAAATCCCTGCATTAAATATTGAAAAGTACTCAAGTTAATAACTCTCCCTTCTATTTTCTAAAACCAAATTGACCAAACTGGTAAAGTTCCTTTTAAAACATCGACGAAAATAAAATAAATAATGAGTGAATAACCTAAAGAAATCGAAAGTGATTTTAACCAGTTTCCACGCTCCATTGTTTGAATTGCTACAATTAAGAATAAAAACGAACTAATAATAAAACCGATTTTCTCAAGTAAAAGTGCATAAAGAATTGCTGAAGCTAGGATGATAAAAAATTGCTTATAATTATATTGAACTACTTCCTTCTCTTTTCCCTTATAAGAAAATGTTTCGTAAAATAACCTACAACTTAATAAGGAAAGCGCACAGCCAAGTATAAATGGAAAAACGTTCGGACCAACTACACTTCCATAAGCAGTGGCTGCTATACTCCGACTTTCTAAAATAAAAGTAATACCTGTAATAAGAAAAATGATTGCTGCTAATCGATCAAATTTTTTATTCATATATCTCACCTCTTTATGTTCAGTAATGGAAAAGAAGGAGTGTAATCCCCCTTCTTTATTTCAATTATTTATTCATTCCTAATGCTTTTAATAAATCTTGAACTTGTGTTTCTTGTTCTGATAAAAACGAATTAAATTCTTTACCATCTTTATATTCCTGCTGCCAGCCTTGCTTTTCTACTTCTTCTTTCCATTCTTTTGTTTCAACTAATTTTGAAATTGTTTTTTCCCAATATGAGTATGCATCCTTAGACATTTTCTCTGGTCCAAAAACCCCACGCCAAATGATAAACTCAGCATCAATGCCTTGTTCTTTAGCTGTTGGAAACTCAGACAATACATCTCCTTGTAAACGTTCAGGTGAAGTTACTGCCAAAACTTTAACTTTACCTGATTTAACAAACTCAAGCGTACTAGAAACATCGGTCGAAATGACATCCGCATTATTACCTAATAATGCAGTTATTGCTTCAGAACCACCATCATAGGAAACATACTTAATTTTCGTAGGATCAATTCCGTATTTATAAGCTGGTAAAATTCCGATTAAATGATCCATTGACCCTGGAGCAGATCCCCCAGCTAAAGTAATACTCTTCGGATTCTTTTTAATATCATCTAAAAGTGATTTTAAATCTTTATACTTAGAATCAGCCTTTACAACGATTGCACCATAATCCTTTGTTAGCTGTGCTAAAGGTGTACTATTTTTATAGCCATAAGGACTATTTCCCTCTTTTTTCAAGTTGTTAATAATAATAGGTGGTGAGTTTACGAATAATTTTTCATTATTGGCTTTATCTTGTGTAGCATACTCAGCCATGAAGACCGTACCGCCACCGCCTGGCTTATTTTCTACCGTCATAGGTTCTTTAACAAGTTTTGTTTCACTTAAAACTTTAGTGAACGATCTAGCTGTTAAATCCCATCCGCCACCTGCTCCAGATGGTGCTACAACCGAAATTGCCTTATTAGGATAAGATGAGTTATTGCTTCCTGTTGTTACACTACTACTTTTACATGCTGCAAGACTTACAGCGATTAAAGAAGTCATTACAAACAAACTAGTCTTTTTAAATTTCACCTATAGTTCCTCCCTTTTTTGGAAACGCTTTCTAATACAAGTATTATAGTTTAATAATTCTGAAAAAAGTTTTTATGAACGTTAAATACGTAAAGTCCATTAAAACCATTTTGTTCATAAAAACCACGATAAAGAAAACCCGCTGATTGGCGTGCCTTTAGGTGAAAACAGAGGCGTAGTTGCACTTATACTTAGTTCCTATAATTTGCAACTTCTTACTCATAACGGGTTCATGAGGAACTTGATACGCTGAATTTTGAAAATAACTTCCTCATAACAGGTTCATGAGGAACTAGATACGCTGGAACTCTAAAATACCTTACTCATAACAGGTTCATGAGTATCTAAAAAAGCAAGAAGACAAAAAGATCATACTCATAACAAGCGATAGTGGAAATTAACCAAGACACTAATTGACAAACTCATTTTTAAGGCAGTCTAAAAACAAAAAAGAATACAAGTCTGATATAATATCAGACTCGTATTCTTTTTCTTACTTATTTATGAATCCAAACAGCACCAGCTGAATTATCTTTTGCTTCTCCAATTACTTGGAATTTT
The DNA here is from genome assembly GCF_002566505.1 of Bacillus sp. AFS077874. NCBI lineage: Bacteria > Bacillati > Bacillota > Bacilli > Caryophanales > Bacillaceae > Bacillus > Bacillus sp. AFS077874. Next base: position 200,017 of record NZ_NUYF01000006.1, on the reverse strand, counting down.
AATCCGTAGTTAGGTACTTTTCTTCCTGCATCAGGAATTAAAGTATTTTGGTAACTATGTGAATCATCGAATTCCGTTACACCAGGTAGTCCATCATAATCAAAGATCCCACGAGATGGTGAATTAAAGTAGAATTCAGGTGACTTGTCGTAACTGAAAGCAGCGTCAGCTACTTGGTAACGTGTACTTTGTGATACAGATGGTTTACCATTTAATGTACCAACGATCGCTTCTGGATGAGCATCAACAACACCTAAGAAACCTTCACCAGGGTGAACACCTGTCCAGTTATCAGTGTAGCTATCATCTCCATACCAAACTACTAAACCAGTATTATACTTAACTCCACGAGCATATTCTAATGCTTTATCAGAGCCAGCATAGTTTCTCCACTCTAAGTAGTAGAAGTGATCTTTAAAATCAGTACCATTTGAAACAGTTGCTTTGTCTAAAGTAAATGCTGGAGTTCCTTCAGCACCATCAGTAAATTTAACTGCACCGTCAACAGTTAATTTTGCTTCGTCGAAAGCAAATCCTTCAGGAGCTAGTCCACCATCAGTTACGTATTCAAATTGAACTTTTACGTTTTTTCCATTGAATGCAGATAAGTCATAAACTTTATCTACCCAAATTCCTTTAGATGTTTCACGTCCACCTGCAGTATTTTCATCACCAATCGTATCAATTGTTGCAAGTTTAGTACCTGCTGCATCTAAAACATTTACATATACATAATCATAATCAGTTTCAACTTCATAGTTTGCTTTTACAGCGAAGCTTGCATTTGTAGCTGTTGTTAAATTAAATACTGGTGAAGTCATTTTAGTGTGAATGTCGTCGCCTTTTGTACTATAGTAGTATTTTGCGCCAAATTGAGGTTGGATTTTACTTTTTACTTCTTTTTTAGGTAAGTTAACTTTTACGATCGCTGGATTGTTTGATTTCGTAACACTTTGATCGATAATAGCAGCAATACCTTTTTCATCAATATCCTTATAGTCTACTTCTGTCATATTAGCCCAGTTTCCACCATAAGTTTTTTGGAAGTACTCCTTGTTTTGTGGTGAGAAACTTGTAGGTGTTGTACCAGCGATTGCACCGTTCCAACTACCACCACTCATGATTGACCAAGAAGCAACTGGTTCACCATTTCCAGTGTACCCGGTATCGTACTCATCTGGTAATCCTAAATCATGACCGAATTCGTGAGCGAATACACCAACTGCTCCATCTTCTGGCTCAATTGTGTAATCATATGCAGCCATCAATCCGTTCCAATTTGTAGATTTTGATTTTGTTCCTGAGAAAGTAGTTACTCCATTTAAAGTCCAACGATGTGACCAGATCGCTTTATCTCCTAATTTACCGCCACCAGCTTCTTGACCAGTTCCAGCATGAAGAACCATTAAGTGATCGACTAATCCATCAGGCTCATTAATATTGCCATCACCATCAAGGTCATAAATATCTAAATCATCAAAATCAGCTAAATTAATACCTGAATTGATTGCAGCTCGTAGTGATTCCTTAACAAGATCACGTGGACCTTTTGGTGCAAGATTATCATGTCCACCAGATGGGCTGTCATCACCATATTCAGCTGCATTCCCAGAAACTGTTAACCAGTCTGTTACTGTACCTTTTACAGTATAACTTCCACCAGATTGTTCTTCATAAAATTGTTTAAACGTTTTTATTTTAGAACCATCGTTTAAAGTAAACTCTTTATCACCAAAAAGCATATCTTGGTAATGTTTTTTGCTGAAATCGTCAGTGTACATGTACCCTTCTTGTTTATCAATATTGTTATGTTTGAAATCAGCAAATTCAGTTAAAATGACTAACACTTTATCTTCACGTACTCCGCCGTTATAGCCAGCTTGTTTTGCAGAATCAACTTTTACTACACCAGTTGGTTTGCCTTTTTTATAGTTCTCATGACCTTTATTTAATTGTGATAAAAGTTGAGCTTTACGTTTTTCTAATGTTTCTCTTTGTTTATCAGCAATTTTTGAATCTGATTGTGCATTAACTTTCTCTTTATATGCACCTTGTTTTTCTTTTATGTATGCTTGTACTTTTTCTTTAGCTACTTCAGCGCTATCTGATTCTTTGATCACGCCTCTGTCTCTTAAAGCTTTTTCTAATCTTTCTTCATCCACTACGTTTAAATCTAAATAAGGACTTTCTACTAATTGCTTGCTTTCACTTTCAGTAGGAATTGCTGCTTTTGAAGTAACTCCAGTTGAAAAAATGGACATACTTAATGCTGTAGCAAGTGAGACACTCGATAATACCTTCCAGTAAGATGGTCTTGCCATATTTCTACACCCCTTTTCAGAATCTTCTAACAATAAGTAAATAGTACAAGCTTGAAGGGGATTGTACAATGAGTAATTATGAATAATTTCTAATAATTCAATTAATATATTTAATCTAATTTTAATAGGTTTTTAATAATATGAATAGGTAAATATTCCTATTAGCATGACAAGAAAATACATTTTCTCTTTTTATCAAACAATTTTCGAGGAGTTTTTTATGAATTCGACAATAAAACAAGATTTCTTTTTAAAACCATCTATACAAGTAGCAAAGGAGCTATTAGGCAAAATACTAGTTCATAATACTGATGAAATGGAACTTTCCGGAATAATAGTAGAGACCGAAGCATATATGGGACCAGAGGATCGCGCTGCACATAGTTTTCAAAACCGACGGACGAAACGAACGGAAATCATGTTTCATGAGGCAGGTTACATTTATACTTATCAAATGCATACTCATACTTTAATTAATATAGTCTGTGAAGAAATCGGCAAACCACAAGCAGTATTAATTAGAGCACTAGAACCTGTGGACGGGATTGAAAAAATGATCGAATTTCGAAAAAATCAACCCATTTCTAATTTAACGAATGGACCAGGTAAGCTTACAAAAGCATTGAATATTACGATGGAATCTTATGGAAAACCGATTTGGCTCCCTCCCGTTTACATCAAAGAAGGAATTAAACCAGAACATATTAGTAGTGGACCTAGAATCGGTATTGAAAATACCGGTGAAGCGAGGGACTATCCATGGAGATTTTGGATTACGGAAAATAAATTTGTTTCAAGATAATAAAAAATACCCAGGCTGTTGACGAATTCTCGCTTTCAAACAGTCTGGGTCTTCTTAATTTCGGAACCTATTTTTAAATATCATTCATCAGATGAAGAAACTGCATTTTTTATTTGCTCTTCCAATTCCAAACGATATTCTAAAACTTGGTACTTATTCCAATTTAATCTATTCGCCATATAACGAATCACTTCGTCTTTATACTTATTAACTAGATCAATTTGAAAATATAAAAATCCAGTTCTCCTTATAAAAAAGTCGACTGGCTTTACAACCATTTCATTTTGAATTCCATATTCTAGTTGTAAAAATAATGATAGTGGAAAATTAGAATCATTTTTCAATTCACTAAATGATATATTCATTAAATGTTCGATATTCGATCCATATATTTTACTTAATCTTTTATATTCCGATTCACTTAATCCAATTGCTATACCAGCAGATGAAAATCGTTTTTTAAAATAATTAAAACCTTTTGAGCCCCCAACATCGCCACCGGATATTGGTAAAGTTTTAGTCTGACATACTTTAAATCTATTTTCATTATCTTTTGAAATAAGGTCTACAATTGTCTCCGCCATTTTCCGATAGCCTGTTAACTTTCCCCCAGCAATAGAAATTAAACCAGAAGATGATTCCCAAATCTCATCCTTTCTTGAGATTTCAGAAGGATCCTTACCTTCTTCAAAAATTAAAGGACGAATGCCAGCCCAACTTGATTCAACGTCAGTATCTTCCAGCTTTATTGTTGGAAACATATACTGAACACAATTTAATATATATTCCCGATCTTCATTACTTACTTTTGGATTAGAGGTATCTAGATTAAAAAATGTATCTGTTGTACCAACATAAGTCTTTCCATCTCTTGGAATTGCAAAGACCATCCGACCGTCCACCGTATCAAAATAGACAGACTGATTTAAAGGAAATTTCTTATGATCAATTACTAAATGAACCCCTTTTGTTAGTCTAAGATTTTTATCACTTTCTAATCGATCCATTCCCCTCAGCTGGTCAACCCATGGTCCGGTTGCGTTAACAATCCTCTTTGCCCGAATTGTAAAAGGTACTTTCGTTATCAAATCAATTGCTTTGACTCCTACTATTCTATTATTTTCATAGATGAAATCAGTCACTTCTACATAATTGATTGCATGTGCTCCGTGTTCAACTGCTTTTTTTATAACTTCGATTGTAAGGCGAGCATCATCGGTTCGATATTCAACGTAATATCCCCCAGCTTTAAGCCCCTCCCTTTTAACTAATGGCTCCTTTTCTATCGTTTCTTTTCGATTTAACATTTTCTTTCGCTCATCTTTTTTTACACCAGCTAAGTAGTCATATAATCTAAGGCCAATAGAAGTAGTAAACTTACCAAAAGTTCCACCCTTATATATGGGAAGTAGCATCCTTTCAGGTGTAGTCACATGTGGACCATTTTCGTAAACAATTGCACGTTCTTTACCAACTTCAGCTACCATTTTAAATTCATACTGTTTTAAATATCGTAAACCACCATGAACTAGCTTAGTAGAACGACTAGATGTACCCGATGCAAAATCCTGCATCTCAACTAGGGCCGTACTCATCCCTCTAGTAGTTGCATCAAGTGCAATACCACATCCTGTTATTCCACCACCAATTACTAATAAATCGAACTCTTTTTCAGCTAATGTTTTCTTAATCCTTTTCCTATTTAAACTTGAAAATTGTTCTTCCATTGTAAAACCTCACTTCAACAAATTTTCTAGTTGTCTTAAAAAGCGACACAAAAAGAAATCAATCTAAAATGAAAAAGGACCGCTACAATTACATCTGCATGTAGAAAGGTCCTAGAGTTTCGAATTAAAAAATATTTGTAAAATCAAGATTTACTAAGTATACCTCTCACTTGATTATATAAAAAACTTTAAAATTATACACATATTCACTTAAATACATATTCTATTTAACAATTAATGATTCCTTTCTTTCCAAAAGTACTGTATTGTATATCCTCCACTTTTTCTCCCAATAAAAAAAACCTACTTAATTCAGTAGATTTTCTCACTTTCCTAATAACCTTCCGCAGCTGGCTTTATTTAATATTTATTGTAGTTTATCGTTATTTCTTAGGAAATAATGTCGGAAATATACTTTATTTTCTTGGGGATATCGCTAAATTACTTTGTTAAGTAACTACGTTTTCTTGGAATTTAGCTGTTTTTTGAAGAGGACATAATTGGTAAAGATACTTCAAAACTAGTGCCTTCTCCTATTTTACTTTGAACTTTGATTTTCCCACCATGTTCTTCAACAATCCATTTTGCAATTGATAATCCAAGTCCAATTCCATTTTTGGATGTACGTGAGACATCTTCTTGGAAGAAACGGTCAAATATTCGAGGAAGGTTTTCTTCTTTTATTCCCACTCCACTATCTATAACCTTAATTAGAAAATTATTTTTCACTTGAATACAGCTAATTTGAATCGTATCATTTTCGTTTGTAAATTTCATTGCATTATCGATTAAAATCACAAGTAATTGGTGAATTCTTTCTTGATCACCAAAATAAAAATACGTATCTTTAATAGACAAAAATATTTCTTTACTTTGAAAAGAAATGATTTCAGTGAAGTGTGAAACAACTTCTTCTAACAATTCATTTAAGGAGAATATTTTTTTATTTAATTGAATTTGCCCTGAATCTGATCTAGCTAAGGTTAATAAGCTTGCTACTAGTTTGGATAGACGCCTATTCTCTTTTAACATAATTGAAAAGTCTTGTGCCTTTTCTTCGATTGTTGCGCCTGGCTCTCTAAGTAATAACTCCAAACGTGATTGAATTACGGTTAAAGGAGTTCGAATTTCATGAGAAGCATCTGATACAAACTCTTGCTGTTTTTGCCATGCGTTTGTTATTGGTACGAGTGCACGTCCAGCCAAAATATAACCAGCTACAACTGATAATGCACTTCCTAAAACCCAACCAACGATTAATATGATTAATAATGTATCAACTAAATCCTTTTCAGAGTCGATATTACGTAATATTTGTAAAGTAATTTTCCCTCGATTCGTCTCACCTTGAATTGAGATCGTTCGATAATTCATATCACCGATTTTATCATTATATAATTCGTTTATTTTTGTAGGATATTTAAGTTCATCTTGTAGAATAATCGCATTCATACCCGGCATGGGATTTACTAATTTTTTATTTTCATCCCACATGATCATTAAAACACGTGGATCTCGATTGGAAATTGGTAAACGATTTGGATTATCACTATTTTGTATGCGATTAATATTCCATAAAAGTGATTGATCAACTTCTTTATATAAACGATTATTTGTATATGAATAAATAATTAAAGAAAGGATTCCAATTATTAAGATAAATACTACTGAATTTATAATCGTTAATCGAATTTTTGTTTTCTTAAACATCTCTTCACCTAGTCATCTTTCATAATATATCCGATTCCTCTGACAGTCTTAATCATACTACCATAATTAAATGGCTCAAGTTTTTTTCGGAGTTGATGTACGTATACTTCAACGATCGCAACAGTCGTATCAGAATCAAATCCCCAAATCCTATCAAAAATTTGTTCTTTCATTAAAATCTTGCCTTGGTTTTGAATGAAGTATTCTAGTAGCTCATATTGTTTGATGGTTAAATGAATCGATTCATTATTTATTTCAACAGGATGCTCTTTTCCTTTTAAAATGATTCCTTGATACTTCAATGAACTATCAATTGTCAATTTACCACTTCTTCTAAGTAATGCATAGATTCTTGCTAGTAACTCCGGCCCTTGAAATGGTTTTACTAAATAATCGTCCGCTCCTAAGTTTAATCCTTCAACGCGATCTTCTAGTGAATCTTTGGCAGTTAGGAAAAGAACTGGTGTATGTACCCCTACTTTTCTCAAGTCCTTAACAATTTCAAAACCATTTTTCTCAGGCAACATTACATCTAACACAATTACATCATATATGTTTTGCATCGCCATGAAAAAGCCTTCTTCCCCTTCTAATGCCTTATCTACTTTAAAATCATTTGATAATAATTCAACAATTGAATTTAAAACTTCTATATGATCTTCTACAACTAAAATTCTCACTTTTTTTGCCTCCATTAGACTAAAAAGAAGCGTTCATCATATAACAACGCTCCCCTTTATTTATTCAAACCGTACTGCTTGATTTGGTCTCATATTTGAAGTTCTACAGGGAATACCCTAAAAAATCACCCAAATTAATAGAGAAAATACAGGTAAATTGAATGCAATAACTTTAATTGAATACAGTTTTGTTACACTTATCATACCACCAAATGAGCTAAGTACGAATATTCGATTAAAATTGTAATTGTATCTGTTTCTTGTTCATGTTTACCGATTGTAACTTGAAAGTTTTTATAATCCTAATATGTGCGACAACCGTGGTTTTCCTTTAATTGCTGCTACCTGATGAATCGCCTGGTTGTTGATTGAAATAACCACCGCCACCATTTTGTGGGAAGCCTCCTCCATTTCGGAAGTTTCTCATCATTTCTGTTCGATTATTATTTTTATAACTTAAATAGCCAACTCCAATTAACGTAAAAATGCCAATTACTAAATTGATAACTAATAAAATAGAAATGACTTTAGGCGAAAACGCACCCATAGTTGAACGATTCTTCAAATTCGTTTTTTGATTTTTTTCTACTAAATTTGATTCCAAATCTTCCATCTTGATTCCACTCCTTAAATTCAATTAATTGAATTATGTAATAGAAACCTTAATTTTTACTTAACAACTAATTAATTTTGACTTTTTTAGAATAAAAATCATAAAAAAAACCACCTGTCTAAGATGGTTTTCGATAAATTTTAAGATTAGTTTTTAACTAGATTAGTAATATAACGATTTTGAGGAATTTGTAATCCTAAGTTTCCTCTCAAAGTAGACGATTCATATTCTGTACGATAGATTCCTCGTTCCTGTAATAATGGTATGACTTGTTCCGTAAAATCCTTTAATGCACTTGGAATTGCAGAATATACCATTAAACCGTCAGCTGCTTCCTGTTCATACCACTCTTGAATTAGATTAGCTATTTTTTCCGCAGTGCCAATAAATGCACTTCTAGGAGTAGCAGCTTGTAATGCTACCTGTCTAAGTGTTAAACCTTTTTCTTTCGCATCTTTCTTTATTTTATCTGTATTACTTCTAAAACTATTTTTCCCTAAATCACCAATATCCGGAAAAGGTTCATCTAAAGGATATTGTGAAAAGTCATGATGCTCAAAGAAACGACCTAAATAATCCAATGCATTTTCAATATTTGTTAAATTAACAAGATCTAAATATTTTTGCTCTGCCTCCTCTTCAGTTTGCCCAACTATCGGAGCAATGCCAGGGAAAATAACGATATCATCTTTTGATCTGCCGTATGCTACTGCCCGATCCTTTACATCTTTATAAAATTGCTTAGCTTCTTCTATATTATCATGACCAGTAAACACTGCGTCAGCTGCTTTAGCAGCTAATTCCTTACCGCTCTCTGAAGATCCAGCTTGAAACACTACTGGTTGACCTTGTTTAGAGCGTCCGATATTAAGAGGACCTTCTACTTGAAAATACTTCCCTTCATAATTTAATCTGTGTAGCTTTTTCGGATCAAAAAATACACCTGATTCTTTATCTCGAACAAACGCGTCATCTTCCCAAGAATCCCATAGACCTCTAGTTATTTCTAAGTGTTCTTCTGCAATTTTATATCGATCATCATGTGAAGGGTGACCATTTTTACTATAGTTTTTAGCAGAGCCTTCAAGTGGAGAAGTAACTAAATTCCATCCTGCACGCCCATTACTTATGTGATCAATTGACATGAATTGTCTCGCTACAGTAAATGGTTCACTATAAGTAGTTGAGAGCGTACCAACTAGGCCTATATTCTTTGTTACTCCTGCTAATGCCGATAAGATGGTAATTGGTTCAAAGCGATTTAAAAAATGTGGTATCGACTTTTCTGTTATATATAATCCATCTGCAATAAAAACTAAATCAAATTTTCCGTTCTCAGCTAATTTCACTTGCTCTTGGTAATAGGAAAAATTTACACTTGCGTCCGTTTGAACCTCTGGATGACGCCAGCCAGACATACTGCCTCCTACTCCATGAACTAGTGCTCCAAGCTTTAGTTTTTTTCTTTCTGTCATTTTTTTCCCCTCCATTAATTTAATAAAATTGCAGTATCTTTAATATTTAGTTCATAGCTTTTTACAAGTATATCTCCATTCATAAACTCATATTGTTTAGCTCGTTGAAACCCAATTTTTTCATATAAACTAATAGCAGATTTCATCATATCTGATGTATGAAGAACAATTCGGTCCGTTCCCCACTCTAATGAAAGATTGCAGCTTGCTTTAATTAATTCTGTCGCAATCCCTAATCCTCTTGCTTTAGGGGAAACACCTATTAAGCGAATAATAGGATAATTAATCTCTAACTCAGGCAGTCCATATGCTTTTTCAGCAGAGTCATAGATAAAACATGCACCTAATAGAACATTATCGACAATCGCAACAAGCTTTGTCTTAGTGTGGCTGTTATCAGTTGCATCAATAATACTATTTTTATAGTTTTCCCATTGTTCTTTTGAAAGAATAGCAGCATATTGTTCATACGCATCGATTAACACTTTTTTTATTTTATCTATTTCATTTGGTTGGGACTCTCTAATAATTAAACGATTTGAAGACATAGCCTACCTCCTCTAATTAAACTAAGCTGTATTCATACAAAATACGTTGTATTTGTTTTAAATGAAGATGAACATGTGAAATAAAAGATTTAATTATGTCTTCAACTGTAACGATTGCATTTTGAGGGTTTATTCCCCTCTTCTTCCAATCATCACTTGTTAGTCTTTTAAGCAATTGACTATTGTAATATAAAATAACACGATATGTTTCCAGTACGTCTGCAATATTTCCATCGTTTGCATATTGCCCTTCAATCCATTTATCTTGATCAAAAGCAGGTAATTGAACACTTGATCCAGCTAAAACCTCCCTTAGTCGAAAGTTCACTACAAATGCATGATCTAATAAATGAGTTAACACTTCTACAATACTCCACGATCTTTCATTTTTCTTCCAATGCAGTTTCTCTTTTGGAAGATTGAAAGTTTTTTCCGATAGTAAGTCATAAAGTTGATTAAATTCACTTAATTCAATTGATAAAGTACTCATCTATTTCCTCCTATATTTTGACTACACTTTTTGAAAGTTCATTCAGTATCGTGATCGAAAAATCTGTAAAAAATTTAATACTTAGCGGTATTGCATTCTCATCAAGATCAAATTTAGGATGATGCCACTCATATTTTCCTGAAGTTCCAAAAAATACGAATAAACCTGGAATCTCTTCTAAATAATAGGAAAAATCTTCACTTGCTGCAGATACAGACGGCTCAATTACATGTAAGCCTTGTTCAGTTGCTACATCTATTGCAATTCGTGCTAATTTTTCATCATTAACAACAGGGGGTGGACCAGGATTCCAAATTGTATGAACATCCGTTCTAAAAGCATCACCAACAGACTTACTAATTTCATTTAATCGATTTTGAATGTTCTGTCTGACTTCCATCTTAAAGGTACGAACTGTCCCACTAAAAACCGCTTTGTCTGCGATCACATTTGATGCTTTCCCACTATGGAATTTTGTTACACTTACAACTGCATTTTCAAGTGGACTAATATTACGGCTCACAATCGATTGAAGGGACGTAATAATATGTGATGCAGTAAGGATTGAATCTAGCCCTGCTTCCGGTACCGCTGCATGGCTAGATTTCCCATTTATTTCAACAGTAAATCCGTCGGCAGCTGCCATTAAAGGACCTGATTTTATTCCAATCGTTCCAACTGTTAAATCAGGTTTATTATGCATACCAATAATCACCTTTGTATCCTTTAATACATTTGTTTTAATAATTTCTAATGCACCTTTTCCAATTTCTTCAGCAGGTTGAAATAGAATCTGTACTTTTCCCGGCAGTTCACTTTCAATTTCCTTCAATAAAATGGCTGTACCCAAGATTGTAACTGTATGAAAATCATGTCCACAAGCGTGCATCTTATTTGGATTTTTTGATGAAAAAGGTAATCCTGTTTCCTCCTGAATTGGAAGTGCATCAATGTCCGCCCTAATTGCGATTGTAGGACCTTTTCGGTCATCACCGATTTCTGCAACAAGACCAGTTTTTAACGGTAAAGAAAGGATCCGTATGTTATACTCTGTTAAAAGTTGAACAAGTGTGGCTGTTGTTTCATATTCTTCAAACGCTAACTCTGGTATTGCATGTAAACTCCTTCTTATTTGAATTAGCTTTTCAAGTAGCGCATCAGATATCTCAAATTGCATGGTTTTCAACTCCTAAACTGTTAAGTCAAACTGTTATTTCTGTAAAAGCCTCTTTCATTAATTGCAGCGAACGAACTCTTCGTTCAAAATCTGGAATTAATGATGTGAAAATAAATTCATCAATACCGTATTCTTTTTGATATTCAAAAACTCTTTTTTGAAAAGTTTCTTTTGTTCCCTTAAGAACGTCTGCCTCTCGAACTTCTGTAGTATAAGTTTGGCCAGCTTGTTTAGCGTAAATCTCTGCTTGCTCAAGCGTGCCGACATTTATAATTTGCCCATTCCCTAATGTAACTCGCACAGTTTGTAATTGATCTGATAATTTTAGTGCTTCCTCTTCCGTTTCAGTCACAATCGTAGACAAGGCTAAAATAAACTTTGGTTTTCGACCACTTTGTTGATTAAAGGAATTATTATAAGCCTCGATCGCTTCCTTTGCTGCCACTGGGTCATTATTTATGAATAATGCAAATGCATATGGATAGCCCTTTTTAGCTGCAAATTTTGCACTTGATACACTTGTTCCTAATAAAAATAGCGGAACTCTAATCTGTGGTAATGGAGAAGCTTGTAAAGAATCAAACGAACTTACTTCTGAAGCACCCTGATATAAAAAATTTTCTAGTTCATCAATTTTCTCTTCAAGAGATTGAGGTTCTTTCAAGTTTTTTTGGAGCTCTTGGCTAGATTTTGGAAATCCGCCCGGTGCTCTTCCTATGCCAAGCTCTACTCTATTTGGTGACAAATTAGCTAATACATTAAAGTTTTCTGCTACTTTATACGGGCTATAATGCTGTAGCATTACCCCACCTGAACCAACAGCAATTCGTTCAGTTTTAGCAAGAATATGTGAAACAAGCACTTCTGGAGATGATCCAGCAATTCCTTGTGAATTGTGATGCTCTGATACCCAAAATCGGTTAAATCCTAATCTTTCAGCTTCTTTTGCTAGATTTATAGTGTTTATAAGTACTTCATTTGCAGTTTGACCAGGAAAAATAATACTTTGATCTAAGAATCCATATTTAAGTCCCATATTCTTTCCTCCATTTTTTTAAATATAGTACATGTCTTCCTCTGAAAATCGTTTTAAAAACTGAATTGTTCTTTCTTCTTTAGGTGATTGAAAGATAGCCTTGGGATTCCCTTCTTCAACAATTATGCCGCCGTCCATAAACACAACATGATTAGCAACATCCCTAGCAAATGCCATTTCATGTGTGACGATAATCATTGTAATTCCTTCTTTTGCTATTTTTCGTATAATCGCTAGTACTTCACCTACTAATTCAGGGTCTAAAGCAGAGGTTGGTTCGTCGAATAAAATGACCTCTGGATTTAAAGCAAGGGCCCGAGCAATTCCTACTCTTTGTTGCTGTCCGCCGGATAACTGTAGAGGGTAAGAATCTAACTTGTTTCCTAAGCCTACTTTCTCAAGTAATTCAGCGCTTTTTTTGTATGCTGCTTCCTTAGACCATTTTTTAGCTACTATTAATCCTTCCATTACATTTTCAACTACTGTTTTATTTTTAAATAAATTAAATTGTTGGAATACCATAGCAGTTTTCTGGCGCAATGAAAGAATTTCAGTTTTTGAAGTTTGACTAAAATCTACTTTAAAATCGTCTATTGTAATTTTCCCTTTATTTGGTTTCTCTAAATAATTTATACAACGAAGTAAAGTTGTTTTTCCTGATCCACTAGGACCTAGAATTGCGACGACTTCTCCTTTATTAACTGTTAAATCTATACCTTTTAACACATGATTTTTTCCAAAGGACTTTGTTACATTCGTTAAAGTAATCATTTCACTCCCCCTCGACTAAAGACGCTAAATCTCTTCTCTAATACACTTGTCATTCTTTCAATAACTAATGTAATTCCCCAGAAAATTAGTGCGGCTGCAATATATGCCTCAAAAAACTTCCAATTTGTAGAAGCAACAATTTGTGCCTTTGCATTTATATCTACAACAGAAACAATAAATGCCAAAGTTGATCCATGCAGCATTCCAATAAATGTATTTGATAAATTTGGTAAACTTACAGCGAAGGCTTGTGGAAATACAATTCTTCTTAGTGCTTGTGTTGTTGTCATACCAACTGAATAAGCAGCTTCAATTTGTCCTCGATCGATATTTGTAATTCCAGCTCTAACCACTTCAGATAAATACGCACCTGCTGTAATAGAAAAGGAAATAATTGCAAAAGCCGTCATAGGAATTGATGATGAATTAAAAGATAAATGATAATGTTTAGCAAGTGAATCTAATAGCATTGAGATTGAATAATAAATAATTAACAAGTGTGTAATCATCGGCGTTCCTCGAATAATCGTAACGTAACTAGATGCTGCCTGACTCAATATTGGAACCTTATAAATACGAACAATAGCCGTAAAAGTTCCTATTACAAATCCAATAAGGACTGACAAAAAAGTTATGAAAAGTGTAGTTGGAATTGCAGGTAGTATTTGTATAAATGCCTCCCAAATAAATGAGAAATCTAGTTTCATAATCTCGTACCTTCTTTCACAACAACGACATCACGATTCATTTTTCCAAATAAGTTACGGATTTTAAAAGTTTTTTCTTTCTTTTCAACACTTGTTCTTTCATATTTTCCAAATCGGTTTTCTAATAAGATAAATCCTTTTTCAAGAAAGACACTTAAAATAAAATAAACGAGAGCAAGGGCAAGATAGGATTCAATAAAATGACGATTTAGTAAACCTAATGTTTGTGATTGCCCTGTTAACTCCATTACCCCAAGAGTAAATGCTAATGATGTATCTTTTAGTGTTCCTATTAATAAGTTTCCTAAAATAGGGATCCATATTGCGAATGCTTGTGGTGCTATGATTCTCTTAAAAGCCTGATATCCGTCCATTCCAACAGAATAAGCTGCTTCAATTTGCCCTCTATCTACAGCACTAACTGATGCACGAATACCTTCTGAAATAAAAGCTGCACTGTGTAATCCGTATGTTAAAATGACAAAATATAAAACATCAATTCTACTAACATCTACTTCTACTAGTTTTAATAGCTCAGGTACGCCATAATAAATTAAAAATAATTGAATTAAAATAGGAGTTCCCCTAAAAAATGAAACATATATTTGCGAGATTCTTTGAAAAATTGGTACCTTATACATTCTAGGTAAGGCTACAAGTAGACCAACACCCAACCCTACTAAAATAGAACTCCCTACAATGATTAACGAAATCTTTATAAAAGGTAGTAATTTAATAAAATATTCAAAGATCAATCCAGCTTTAAAATCAGCACCCATTCTTTCTCACCCTTTTGGTTTTAGCTTTAATTTTCTGTAAAATCAGCACCTAACCACTTTTTGCTTAAGTTAGCAAGTGTTCCGTCAGCTTTTATTTTTAATAGTGCTTCGTCAATTGCATCTGCTAATTTTTGATCTTTTGTATCATTTTTTCTAAAGGCAAATAATACATCAGCCTCGGTTAAAGCTGGCCCTACTGCTTTCAATTCGCCTTTTGGATCAATCAAAGATAAGGTAAAATCTGCAGAGACTGTAGCATCTACACGCCCTGACGTAATTTGTTGTACAGTGTCATTTGCTCCACCATTTTGATAAACAATTTTAATTGCGTTATTATGCTCTTTATTATAATTTTCAAGAATTTGTGCTTCTGCACTTGTAGCTGTTGTTAATACCTTTTTGCCTTTTAAGTCATCAATTGATTGAATTGAATTATTACCTTTTGCAACAACGATTTTATTTTTCCAATGCGCATAAGCTTCTTTGTTAAATAAATACTTCTCTTCCCTCTCTGGATTTTTTTCAATTTCGTGTGCAACAAAATCTATTTTCTTAGTTTCTAGACTTAACAATAAGCTTGAAAATTCATATGTTTTTAAATCAAACTTGTATTCTGGTAATCTTTTATCAACTTCTTTTACAAGTTCAACATCAAAACCAGTTAGATTTCCATTTTTATCGATAAAGCACACATTTGGAAATTGTGTACCAGTACCTACAACAATTCTTTGAACTTTTGAACCAGTAGCTGTTGCTGCCTCTTTATCTTTATTTTTTAAAGCAAATGTAATGATTAAAACAACGACTGCCAAGGATACAAGTGTAATCACAAACTTTTTCATTCTCAATTCCTCATTTCTGATAATTTTTTTAGGGTCTTACTGCTAGCCAAATTAATTCTTCTGATAATTCTTCAGTTGCTTTATTTAGTCTTTCTGTTAATTCATTAGATAATAAAAAATGATTTTGATAATCTCTTATTACCCAATCATCAATTGCATAAACACTAGAAACAAATTGATTTCCCCCAAGAACAGAGAGGACTGGTTTTAATGCATAATCTAAACTAAGTAAATGGGCAATTGTACCACCGATGAAGATAGGAAGCACAACTTTATTTTTCAAACCATTCTGGGGAATTAAGTCTAAAAATATTTTTAATAAACCTGAATATGAGGCCTTATAGACAGGTCCAGCAATAACAACCCCGATTGAATTCTCAATTTTATTAAGGGCTTCTTTAATTTCTTCATTATTAAAATCGCTCTTAATTAAAGCTTCCGCTTGTAAATCCCCAATATTTACTTGGCATACTTTAACACCTTCTTTGGTCCATTTTTCTTTTACAAATTGGAGTATGCCATTCAATCTTGAGTTTGGTGACGAACTAGCTGAAATAATGACGATTTCCTTCAATGATTTCCCTCCTCATCTCTTAAAACCAATATTTCTTATTGGTTAACTAGGAATTAATTGTTATAAACTTTATCACTGACAGAATATTTAGTCAACGTAATTTCCAATAGAAGTTTTCTATCGTTTAATTAAATATTTGAATTAGCTCATTAATTTTATTGATCCTTTCAGTACGATCTAGTTGATTGTCAAATGTAGATGCCCCCAATTGTTATATCCTTATAAAAAAAAGAGTTGGTTATTTCACCAACTCTTTGCTTAATTCAACTATTTCATTCATTAAATCTGTATACTCTCCACGATTACAGAAAATATTTGTTTGGAGAAAAATCCCCTTTGTTTCTTCAATATGTATTGGAAATAGTATTCCTTCTTTAGCTTCTTTTTTGACACTGATACTAGGCAAGAAAGCAATTCCAAATTGTTCTATTATAAGTTTTTTTGCCATCTCCGAACTATCAGTATGAATCCTAAAATTTGGAGGAGCCTCTAGATTTTCAAATAAACGATGAATTCTAAGCCAATCTAATGAACCGCATTCAAAGAAAATAAGATTTTCCTGAGCGATATCTTGAATTGTGATTGATTTTTTTGAAATAAATGGATGATCTTTATAAACATAAAGTGTAATTGGATCTTCAAATAATTTAATTGATTGTAAGCTAGGGTGACTAGTTTTCCGAACAAAACCTATATCAATTTCATTATTTAACACCTTAGTAATTAATTCATCACTCTTACCTGTAATAACTTTATAATGTATATCATCATTACTTACCGAAAGTTTGGGCAGAATTTCTGAAATAACATAGTTTGAGACCGAAACAGTGCATCCAATTTTCAATTCATTATTATGGGATTTTTTTTGATTAATGTGCATCTTCCCTTTTTCGTATATATGAACTAATTGTTGAGCATACGGTAAGAAGCGTTTACCCTCTTCTGTAATATTAACTTGTTTACCGGAACGGTGAAAAAGCTGACAATTTAATTCTCTTTCTAACGATTGAATTCTAGCTGTAACAGTTGGTTGTGATAGAAAAAGTGATTCTGCAGCTTTGTTAAAGCTACCATAGTGAATTACATGGATAAACGCTTCTATATTTTCAATATTAATTTCTTTCACATCCTTAAAAAACAGTTTAGTTATATTCATTTAATATTCATCTTTATTCAATTCGGAGGATTCTATTTTACTACTCATTTTTTAAAATATTATCATTAATAAAGTCTATTAGAATATGTTATTTTTATATTTTAATCATTACATATTCTTTGAAGCTTCATAAAATCCTTTTTTATATACTACATTCTGAACTATTTTAGTTGATGATTCAGTTTTCTTAAATAGAAACTTTGTTGTACAAAATTATATATAACTATTCAAGATGATTAAAAGAAAACCCAAGTTCTTATATAGAACTAGGGCTATTTAGTAGGAGCAGACTCCCTGTTTTATTAATATAAGTCGATAAATTAGTTTTTAAAATTATTAATAGATAAGCATAATAAGGACAAAAAATAGTGGAACTCTAATTAGTTATTATTAAATAAAAATTTACGATAATTTAACTTTTCGAACTACTTGGATTTTGACGTGTTTAGGTATATCACCTTTAATCGTCACTTCTCCATTGGATAAAGGAATTTTTGCACCCCATCCATTTTTGAATTTTTTAATTTTTACACGAAGTAATCTTATTTCCACCTGACCTAATCCAGATTTGTTTTTTACTTCTAATTCTGTTGTTTTCGCATTACCAATATTATGTAGAAGTAGTTTTACTCTGATTAGAGGTTCTTCATCGCTTTTTACGATTACATATGCGTTTCCTTGTTCATCCTCTTTAAATTGGTCGTAGGTTACTGAAAAACCTTTTGTACTTAAGTAAATTTCTCCATCATCATTTACTTTGTAAACTGGTGAAAACATATGTCTCTTCTCCTTGCCGTATATTCTTAATTATGTAAAATAAAGAAAACTTCGATTGACCAGCCTTTTAGGCGAAGTCAGACGTAATGCAATTGCCTACTACGCTCGCGTACTCATCATCATAGTGAAATAAAAAATTGACGATGAAATAATTGGGATTATTTTTACGTCAATTCTAATATTAGTATGGCTTAACTATTAAAAAATGTTCTTTCCAATATTTAATATGTTTTAAATATTAATCTTAGTACATCAGACAGATTATTCTATTTTATTAAAAATTATTATAAAATGCAATTTTAAAACTCTGAAATTAATAGCTAATTTTTGGAAATTTTCGTTCAAATTAAAGCCATTATTTTACATTAAAACTTAGTTCTAAAACATAGAATTTAATGAATAAATATGCTATTGTTCTAATGAATTATTTAAAAATTTAAAATCAAATATTCTATTTTGAATTTTGTTTAAAATTAGGAAATTAATAAAAAGGAAGAAGGAACGTCAGTTGATTTACAGTAAACAAGATGTGCTACACAATGAATCCCAGAGCATTAAAAATGGAGCTGCATCTACAATCGCAATCAGTTTATCAAATAACTATTTTATATTGTTTGCTATTGCAATTTTAGGTGCTACCAATTATCAAGTTGGTTTAATTTCTTCCTTACCTTCAATCGTCGGAATGGCCGCGATGCTCCCAGCTGCTTTTATGGTTAATAAGCTAGAAGAAAAAAGAAAATTCACTGCCTACTCCATTTTCTTTACACGTTTTTTTCTATTAATAATGGTTTTTCTTCCATTTGTTAAATCAGAGCATATCGCATGGTTTTTTGTTATTTTAATTGCATTAATGAATTTTCCAGGTACATTTCTGAATTTAAGCTGGCAAGCATTTATTGGTGATTTAATTCCAGCAGATCGTCGAAACACATTTTTTGGCAATCGAAATAGAATACTAACCTTTACAGGAATGATTGTAACGCTTGTAGCAGGAATATGTATGAAATCCATCAGCCCAAAAAGTGCCCTTCCATATCAATTACTTTTTTTATTCGCGTTTATATTCGGAATGATTGAGTTCTTTTATATATTGAAACATAAAGAGGAGAAGCAAAAAATTG
Source organism: Bacillus sp. AFS077874 (assembly GCF_002566505.1). NCBI lineage: Bacteria > Bacillati > Bacillota > Bacilli > Caryophanales > Bacillaceae > Bacillus > Bacillus sp. AFS077874. The sequence goes on along the minus strand of NZ_NUYF01000006.1, from coordinate 180,708 downwards.
AAATTTCAAATCATTATTCTCCTTTTTCAAAACATCTTTTTCAGTATAAACCCTATATCTCATTTTTAGTTTGTGCACTATTTTTTAACTTCGCATGGCAAATGGCATGGTCTTTATTTTCGATCTATCAAATAAGATTTGCTCATGCAACTGCTTTCTGGATTAGTTTATTTACTGTAAGCAACCAACTTTCACAAATCGTTAGTTTTCGTTGGTGGGCAAAGATGGCGAATCGTTATAGTAATACTCAATTATTAATTTGGATTTCAATCGGAATGGCATCTGCACCTATTTTAAATATTTTATCAACAAATTATGTATACCTATTTATTGTAAACTTTACATCAGGATTTTTTGTATCTGGTACAGTTTTAATACTTTTTAATAGCTTACTAGAAGCTACAGAAGAAGAACATCGCACTTCCTATATTGCCAATTATAATTTCTTACTTTCAATCGTTGCCTTCATCGCTCCACAATTTGGTGTTTTTTTACTTGAATCATTCAGTATGAATATTGCCATGATTATTTCAACGATATTCAGAGGATTGGCGGGAGTATTCTTTGGCGTGATGGCCTATAAAATGGCACATTCAAAACAATTAGATTATAAGCAAAATAAAATATCTCTGTAGATAAATCTAAAGGAGTTCAAACTATTGAACTCCTTTTAGAATTTTAGATGATAATAATGATTTTAATGTTAATATGTTTGAACGGTTTTATATTATTAACAAATTTTAGTAATTGTTTATTATTAAGTAGATAAAAATATATAAGAGCTAATTTTTAGAAAAACAAGTTCAAACGATTATTTAAAAAGTTGATGTTTGATTTTAATTGACCTTAAACTGATTAATAAAGAACTGTTAGGTTACTCTAAGTAAAGGCTATTTGATTAGGATTTATTGCATACTTTTTTTGATGAATAAGTTGAATGGAACGAAGGGGTACTCGTACAATATGGACAAGTTCCACATGCTACAGTAAATGGAATTACAACTCAGTCCCCTTTTTTTAGATTAGTAACACCCGGGCCAATTTCTTCGACTATTCCCATTGGATCATGTCCAATAATATAGCCTTCTTTTATTGGAAAATTGCCTTGATAAAGATGTAGGTCAGATCCACAAATTGCTGTTGAAGTAATTTTAATAATGACATCTTCTTTATCCTGAATTTTTGGGTCATCTACTTTAATCGTTTTTACATTATAATGCCCTTGATAAGTAACCGTCTCATAGTACCCTCCTAAATTTAGGTCATTTTTATATCGTTACCTTAAGGAGTATAAATATGTAATTATTACTAAAAAAGTGAAACAAAAAAGTGCCCCTTTACAGACTCTAATTAAACATCTTACTCAATGCTCTTTTTATAGGCAACAGAATGACTATAAAATCATACTTTAATTAATGTGATATTTATTTAATTGCCCCTATTAGATGTTGCTGATTTTAAAATTAGCTTTTCTTATGATTCAATTCCAAATGAATTTAATACTATTAAAATTAGTACGATTTAAGAAAGGATATTGATATGACTATAGATTATCGTTTTTATGAGAATCCATCAGATCTTGATTTGCAGTTTGATTTTTGGAATAAGATGACCGAATCTCTACCATATGCTTGGAAAGCAACTTTATCTCCAAAATTATTTGAACAACAATCTGAATTTAATGAAAAATCTAGATGCTTTGCTTTTGACGGAGATCAGCTTGTAGGTTATATGAGTTTCTCTGGTAAAGGAGAATTTGTTTCATTAGGTTATCCATGGGTATTGCCAGAATATGAGGATACTGTGCGAGATGAATTGTTTGAAAGAGTATATCAATTTGCTGTTAGCGAGGAATACGGTGGAAAACTATTTGCACAGCGATTTAGAGTACAGTGGTCAAAACAAATAGACTATTTCTTATCAAAAGGCTTCAACATTACCAATCGTACACAAATAGTTGGTGCGTATTATCCACTTCTTATAAAAACAATTCAAAGTATTCCTGGATTTTCGTATGAGATAAAAGATCAATTTCAATTTAATGTTTGGAAAGATTTAAAAATGAAGCAACAAATTCTTACGAACGAACAAGTTGCCATGATGAATGAGTATTATAGCTCAATTGAATTTGATTATGCAGTTGAATGTAAGCTAGAAAATCAAGTCATTGCCTATTTTGGTATGACAATTCGACCAGATACTGGGTATTCAGAAATATTAGCTGTTGCTTATACTGAAGCAGCTATACCATATTTTTATGATATAATGTCGATCATCCATAATGAAAACATCAATCGAAAAGTTACAGCAGTTACAATCACTAAATCACAAATTCCTAAAAGTGTATTACAAGAAAAACTTGGCTTTACTCCATTAACTGAAGATGTAATGATGCACAAGCGACAGGGATAAGTGATAGAAGGAAAGAAAACTGAGTTTTATAAAACATAGAGAGATTCCAAAAAATCTGAATCTCACAGTGAGTTTCAGACTGATTGCANNCGTTTGTCAACAGTCTGAGAGATTCCAAAAATTGGAATCTCTTTTTTAGTTTACCATAAAGTCAAAAGTTCCACTTTCAACTCCATTGATTAGAATTGTGATGCTATGTTGGCCTGGGTAGTGTTTTCTTGTTGATAAGTTTTTGAATGAGTGTGTTTTGTTATATGATAATGTTTTGTCATTTTCAATTGTGTTTTCGGATATTTTAAAGATTTTTCTTGTACGATTACCTTTTGACTTTACATAATCAATTGCGAATTCGATTCTAAGTTTTGTAGTAGTCGGTTCGTTACTATGAATTGTAAATGAAAAGTTTAAGTCTCCACCAATTTCGATTTTGTCTGATTGTAATTGGAATTTGTCTATATGGATTGCTTTTGTCGTTTGAAATCCAAAAATCGTTAAAGCTTCTATATTCCCTTTTTTTAATAATGTTCTACATGCATGCTTTATAATCCAATTCGTATGTGGATTTTTACCGTACCATTCTTTCGCAATTTTTAATACTAGAGTTGGGTGATCTTTCGAAATATCGTTTAAATTATTTGCTACACTTTTGCGAACATATAATGACTCGTCTTCCTTTAAGTTTTCTAGAATAGGAAGAATTGGAGTTGGGTCTTTTTTTAGATTTTTTAGAACCATCCCCCAAGGTAATTTTGGACGGCATCCTTCACTTGCAAGTCTTCTTACATGTTCATCTGGATGAGTAGACCATTTCAGCATTTGTGTCATCATTCGTTCTTGGTCTTGAACAATGAACGGTCTAACAGCAAATTCTGATGTTGAGTGCTTTGTGAATAATTCTAGGGCTTCTATTGATTTTTCCCAATGATCTAAGCCGTACACTTCAACAAAATCAGGAAAAAAAATACTACTTAATTGGCCTTTTGGAAATTTCTCTAATATACTACTTAAAATCTCTATTGATTTTTCATATTTGTTTGGAAGTGTCTCTCCCAAACAAATCGTAATATGTCTCATTCTTTCCTTTAATGTTTTTTCTTCCCAGCTCTCATTGAAAACCTTATCCATAAATGTTTCTCGATTAAAATCTGTATAAACGGTATTAATTTCGTTTGAAATTTTTGAAATTAAATTGTCGTTATATAAATCTTTTAAAGCTTCTGCCATATTAAATCTCCAAATTTTTATTTCAATCGATTCATTAAACGATCTCACCTAGTAATGTGATTGGCTGTAAGATTTCCCTTTTTAATCCCTCAATCGCATCCTTTTTAATAATTGCTAGAGCACATGTCGCGGGACCTGCCGATTTATGTAATGGGATACTAGATTGATTAACTAATTTTATATCGATAGTATGTGTTTCCATCAACTGATTCAATTCATATTGAACGCCTTTTGAACCGGTCGGTAATAGATCTGAGACTTCTTCGCAATTTGTTAATTGCTTTAATGAATTAAAGTTAATGATTTCGTTTTTATTTTCATTTAAATCCTCTAATACTTCATTTCCTACTTTTGGATAACCAATTAATATTACACGATCCCCTGAAATGACTTCTTTTCTATTAAACGGATTATAAATTTCTCCCATTAAAGTAATTCCTAAACCTGTTTGTTTTGTTGGAATATTTTCTTCTGTACTTCCTGTAATATTTATTTCTAAGTTGTCTTCATAAAAATTAGCTTCATTATATTCTTTAATCGCTTTTTCAATCCCGTTTATTATTCGCTTACCTCTTCCGTTCATTTCTACACATAAAGTATTAATTAAAACAGTAGGCTTAGCGCGAAATGCTAATGTTTCAACTAAACATAATTTGGCTGTTAAATAACCTACAATTTCTTCATCAACTTTTATGAAATCAAGCTCACTCATCCCTATTCCACCGCAGCTATCACAAGCAATAGTAAAATAACGACTCCCATCTATATGCATTAAAGTTAAATCTCTATATTTTGAAATTTGCACGTTTCATCACCTTTTGAAGTATAAATGCTAAAACAATATTTGCCGCTGAAGCTAAAGTCAATGGCACAACCATTAAGATAAAAAAACTACTAATAGTCTTTACTGTAAACGAGTGATTCAAATAAGCAATTAATAGACCACTTAACAAAGTTGCAACTGGACCATTTAAGATAATTGCCACGATCATTGCGATGTATTGATTCATTTTTTTAAATAATACGCCAAAAATCCAAACAATCACAAGCATTTGTATTGCAATAAATAGATGCACTGGTACTGTAAATGGAAAACCTGAAGTGATTGCTGTGAGAAGATGACCTAGTGCCCCTACAATCCCGCCTGCAATCGGTGAAATCATCATAGCAGCAAGAAATGCCGGCAATGAATCAAATGCAATGGAATAGACAATTTTTATATTAGATAGTACTGCACTTAATGCGATAAATAATGAAAGTAAAACAATTCTTTTTGCGTTCAATTTTCTCCATCCTCTTAATTTAGTTGAATGATATTTTTCAAAAATCCAAAACCATCGTTATACTCAATTTCAATAATACATCCATTACTCGTATAAAATTTCCAGAAATGACTTAAATCTAAATTTAGTAAATTTAAGAGTAGTAGCTTCATAATTCCTCCATGTGATACGACCATTACATCTTCATTTTTCGATCTAATATCATGACAAAATGTATTAACTCGTTCTGCACACTGCTTTAAGCTTTCCCCATTCGGAATTTGAAAATGAATCAAATCTTCATTCCACTTTTCTACAACTTCAGGCACTTCATTTAAAAGATCAGTATATGATTTCCCTTCAAATAGTCCAAAATTAGTCTCTTGTAACCGATGATCAACTATTTTTGATTCTCCTATTAATTCTTCAATCGCATCACTTAATAAAGTGCATCTACGAAGTGGACTAGAATACAAAGTATAGTGTGAAGTAGGCTCAATCATTTTCGTAAACTGGGTTATCACACCACCTATTTGACTTAAGCCTTTTTCTGTTAAATTAAAATCAGTCATTCCTGCATAAACCTTTTGTCTATTTCCAATGCTTTCTGTATGTCTAATTAAAAATATTCTCATACTAATCTCTCACCTATTACAGAAAAAATTAAAAAGCATAATTGGGATACTTCAATTGTAAATCCAATTACATCCCCTGTAATTCCATCTAGTTTTTGATTGATTCTTTTCGTTACAAAAGCTATAAAAATAAATGTAACACAGACTGCAAATATAATAGCTATTTCATTTAAAAAGATACTACTTACACAAATGAGTAGCACATAGACAATTAGAACAAATAATGAATTAGATTTTTTGGCTTCGATTATAAATTGGCTTCCAAATCCTTCATTTCTAGCATAAGTACTTATTCTGCATGTGAATAAGGCGATGCATCTTCCAATAATCGGAAATAAAAAAATAACAAATATTGTACTCTTTGATAAAAATAACCAATCCCCTAAAAATATAACAATTAAAGAAATTACCCCAAATGCACCAATGCGACTATCTTTCATAATCTCTAGTATTCTTTCTTTTGAACGATGACTAAATATTCCATCTGACGTGTCAGCTACTCCATCAAAATGTAATCCACCTGTTAAGAATAAATAGACTAGTAGAATAAGAAATGCACCCGCTTCTTTGTCCAAAATAAATGAAATTCCACTATTCAAACTAACAAGTATTAAACCAAATAACACACCTACTAATGGAACCAATCTAATTCCTTTTCCTAGTTCGGCTTCAATAAAATTGTAATTTTTAACCGGGATGGTTGAAAAAAAACTGAGGATCATTTTAAATCGATTCATATTGGTACTCCTACTTTATTCTTAATGGTATACCAGCTGTAACGAGTATAACTTCTTCTGCTCTTAAAGCTATTTTTTGATTTATACGCCCAGCTATATCTCTAAAAATCCTTCCTAATCGATAAGATGGAACAAGTCCATAACCTACCTCATTCGATACAATTATGAATGTTTTACCGTGTTGATCACAAACGTCTATCAACTCGTTCACTTCATTTTCTATATCTACTTCTAGTTTATTTATTTGTTCATTATTCATCGTCTCAAAATCAATATCAGTATAAGATTCAAACATTAAATTTGTAATCATAACTGTCATGCAATCTAAAATGACATATTTGGATTGGATAAATTCCTCATTCATTTTTAATTGATTAAATTGTTTATATCGCTCAACAGTATGCCAATCAATCGGACGATCTTCTTGATGTCTTTTAATTCTTTCATTCATATCTCCGTCAAATGGTATTGCTGTAGCAATATAAGCTACATCATTGGCGTTTGTTTGTAACTCCTTTATTCGTCTTTCGGCATAGGAACTCTTTCCACTACGAGCCCCACCAATAACTAGAATCAACGTCTTCACCTCCACGTATAAAATAATCTACCTTAATTAAAGGATCGCAATATCTTGTCCTAATTATCCTAACTCTCCAAGTACAAATAAACCAATTAACAAAATGATTATTAATATAACTGAACCAATTATTTTCTTCAAACTAGGTCTCGAACCATCTTTTAAAACTCTTAAACCAAGTGGTACAAGTGCAATGCAAAGTGCTAATGTAGCTACAATAGAAAATGGAGTTGTACCTTTTAGTACGCCTAGTGGTAATGAACTCATAAGTCCTAACAGTATGGAACGAATTAACCCCAATACATTCGCACGATATGAGCCAATAGCTAAAATAATCCAGCCAAACATAATTAAAGGGGATAGACTATGGAATATATGAAACGCTCCATAAGATTGTTCCATAACTTTTGTAGCGGTGTCCACACCTAAAATTCGAACCATTTGAAAAGCTAGATGATCGACTCCAGCATGAAATGTACGAGCAAAAAGGCCAAATATCGCAAAACTTCCTCCCCATACTGCCCAATTTGGCTTTTTTATACTGATTAATCTACAAAGTGAGATAACTGCTGGCCACAATAAGACATTCCCAGCAATAAAGAAACTATAAGATAAAAATAATAAAGTTGGATGAGCTTTGTATGCTTCAAGTTGGTCAGGAAAAAAGAAATGAAACTTACTTCTTAAAATGACACCAATCAGCATAAAAATTGGACCTAAAATTAAGGATACCCCACCTAACCATCGCCCTGGAAACCAATTATCTTTTACTCCTTCAGTCATAACCTTTCTCCTTTTACTTAGTTCATTTCTATCATAATTCATTTTTAATAAAAATGAGCATAAAAAAGAAGGTCTCTTTGATAAAAATTAACCTTCCTTTTTCGCTCTTCTCAATTCAAAACAACTTTCATCTTTTATAAACTTTACTTCCTATAATATGCACATTTACTTTTATATCTTTTATCGAATTAGTATCAACATCATTCAAGGCTCTTAAATCCCATTCTTTTCGATTAAATCGATAAGGCTTTTCCGAAATATTTAAGAGATCGGCATGAAGCTCTTCTCCTTTTTTCATTGTCTTTATAATTTCTTTTTTCATTTTATTTCTGATTTTAGAAGCAATTTTATTTCTACTTAAATTATTCTCGTTCTGTACAATAGCTACATTTGTTTTTATATTTATAATATACTTTGGCTTCTTACCACCTTTTATGACTTTAACTGAACCATTTGAGCTTCTAATTTCTATATTCAATTTATCTTTTTCAAGTATTAGTGGCAAACTATAATTTTTTTGCTGCAAATAATCCAGTGATTTTATATCTTTTAATTTTACTTGACCTTTATATTTTTGCTGCGAGATTACATAGGCACCATCAATATAGGCTATCTTATCCTCTTTTTGCTCATTAAAATTCTTATCTTCAATATCTAGTGATGGTATCAATACTGTTCCTACTGGTTGAGTATATCTTGAAATAAAGTCATGAAATTGCTTACTTAAAAGAATTAGGCTACCTCTGCTCTTTTCAGCAGGGTTATTCACTACTGTATATAAAAAGGGTAAGTTAAAAAAACTTTGACTTAACAAGATATCTTTAATTTCCAACTCGGTACCATAGTACCACATTGTGTATCTTAATAACGGTCTTCCGCTAATAAATGAATTGACATCTTTCATTTTTTTTTCTATTACCGATTTACTTAAGATGACACTGTTCACATGACCAAAATATAAAGGTATTGGTGATTTTGATTCCAATTTAGTAAACGCTGACTGTATACTTTTTCCTGTTGCTTGACCGATTAGTGGAGGAGCAGGTACTTGTAATGCCCCGCTTTCTTGCTTCGCTATATTCGAAAAGTTAAGCGCTTGAATTGTTACAATATATTGATTGTCCTTATAATCAATTCCAAAACTCGTTACCAAAGTTTGATCAATAATCGTTCGCTCTCCCCAGCATCCTGTTAAAGTGAATAAATAAAAGACCATCAGTATGATGATTAGTAATTTTGTCATCCTATACATCACTCCTTCTGACGGTCTTCATCAATTGGATTGAGAGCTTGATGTCTTGTCTTCTTATACTTTTGCGGCAACTTAAAAACTACATTTAAGAAGTCAGATAGTTTCGGAACTGACAATAAAGTTATATACGGTTGACCAAAGCTTTCTAACGAAACAATCATCGTACTAATTAGAAAAAAGCCAGTAAAAAAACCTATCAACCCTAAAATAGACGATAAAAATAAAACAAAAAAGCGGAGGATTACAATATTTCCTGATATATTTTGATTAATTAATGTATAGCCTGAAATAACAGTTAGAGCTATTACAACAAGCATAGAAGGTGATGTTAATCCTGCGCGTATCGCGGCATCACCAATGAAAAGTCCCCCTAAAACGGCTACAGTTTGACCTACTGCTTTCGGCAAGCGTATCCCGGCTTCTTTAAATAATTCAAAAAATGCTAGCATTAAACAGGCTTCTAATGGTGCTGAAAAAGGTAGTCCATTCCTAGCCATACCAATCGTGGCAAGTAATTGATAAGGTATTTGATCTATATGAAATGTCACTAATGCAATATAAAATCCCGGTAGGAAAATAGTTGTTACAATAGCAATAATTCTAAGATATCTAACTACGTTATTATAATAAAAGCTCGCATGTATATCTTCAGGTGAATAAACAAGTTGATTTAAATTAGTAGGTCCTAATAAACAAGTTGGATTTCCATCAACAATTACTGCAAATCTTCCTTGATTTAACGATTGTACAACGAAATCGGGTCTACCTATATTATCTAATAGTGGAAAAATTGAAAATGGTTGATCATATAGTGCCTCTTCAATTTCATAGCTACTTACAATTACGTCTTTTTTTATTGAGTTAAGTCGTTGCTTTGCATCAGATAGAATCGAAGGATTAATAATATCTTCCATATAAACTAATAGAACTTTCGTTCGACTTCGTTCACCGATTGTAAATCCGACACTTTTTAATGTTGAGGTCTTAAGTCTTTGACGAATTAGTGCCATATTATCGGAAATATTTTCTACAAATCCATCTCTTGGGCCACGAATTGAATTTTCTAAATTAGATTCTTCTGGATTTCGTTTTGGTGGATTCGCTACTTGTATAAAGAATACATCATTTAAATACGAACTAAATATGACTAAATCTCCAGAAAATAAATTTTCTTCAACTTCCTTTTTAATATTTGATATTTCTTTCAACCTTTTAGTCTCGACTAAGTTACTTAATAACTCAAAATTGAATTTCTCTTCTTTCTTAATCACATTAAAGATATCATTAATGATTTGATTACTAAATTGAGTGTCAATCAAATTTGGACAAAACATTATAATGACAAAATGCGAGTCTTCTCCTTCCTTATATGATTTCGTTCTGAAATCTATATCCGATGAATGATTAAAAGACTCCATAAATTTTAATAAATTAAGGTTTTCTAAAGTTGTCGAATCTTTAGTCATGCTGAATCACCTTTTAATTTTGAAATAACTAAGAATATTATCATGGTACACGATAAAAAGATTAAATTTATTGGAAAATAGTAGTATTGTAAAAAGTTATAAAATGACGTTGCATTCCAAGGAATCATTACTGCTACGAATAAAAAAAGTGACAATACTGGTAAACTCCACTTTTTTCTTCCACTATAATTGATGATGTAATTTGCAATATATAGATTTAAACTGATCCGAACAAACGCGCCTGACAACCACTGAAAAATTGATAAAAAATCCAATCTAGTAATATTCACTCCTAACGTTAGAAGTTTCCATTGTTCATAAACGGGATTTCTCATTTTTTCTGCCTCAACAGGTCCAAACTCCATAATCGCTCCTGTCAGTGGCCCTAGGATTAACATTAATAATATAAAACTTACGATCATTAACCATTTTACTTTTACTTTATCTTTTAAAAAGGAATTTAAAAATAATATGAAAATGATTTCAAAAAAACCTGAGCAAGTATATACAAAGCCATGAAAAAAATCATGATATCCTTTTTCGAAAATAGGAAATAGTAAACCATAATTTTTGTTCTTATCGTTCCCTATACCGACTAAAAAACCAAACAGAACAACTGGTGGTAAAATCAAAAATGCAATCGTACCAATTGTACGAATCCCTTTAAATGCCGCATAAAAGCAGATCATTAAAATTAAAAACGCTACAATAATATCCGGAATATCTTGGGTATAATTTGTATTTGCCCAAATAAGGGTAAATCGAAAGGTAACAAAAGCTGATAATAAAAAGTAGGCAACAAAGATGGTGGATAGTATGTACGCTATCGGTTTATGCAATACTTTAAACATCACAGATAAAATATCTTCATTTTTAAGCTTTTTATACAAATAAAAAACTAAAGTTGTCCAAATCACGAAAGGGAGAATACTAGCAACAACCGTTACCCATGAATCTCTATGAGTAGATGTCAAAATACCAGGAACGATAAATACATGCAACATAAATCCGGTAGACATAATAATCAAGATATAAATATGAGTTGAATAAATAAACTTTTTATTCATAAAAAGTCTCCCTACAAATCCTTTATTTCTTTAAATTAACCTGAAGTGAATTTTATTATGTATAAATTTACCAATAAACTAAAATAAAAAGCCTTCTCCCATAAAATAATCGGGAGAAGGCTGCTTAATATCCTTATAAAATCTCTTACTCTTTATTACTTGTTTAATCCTAACTCTGTAAAGATACTATCTAATGTAGCACCTTTATATGAACTTTTCGCTTTAGGAGGATTTGGAACTGTTGAATTTTGCAATCCAAAATTCTTAACTACATAATCCATATCTTTTGCATCAACTACTTTATCAAAGTTGAAGTCAGCAGATGCTTTGTTTGTGCCCCAGTAAGTTTGTACAGCAAATGCATCTAGTACGTCGATTACATCGTCTTTATTTGCATCACCAGCAGGTGCAACATCTAATAAGTAGCGCAATTGCTTACCAATTAAATCACCTCTGATATTATCAAATAAATTATCCATTTTTTGATTCATTGTAAAGTGTCCTGGTACATCAACAGATAATGTATAAGGTTTACTGTCTAATTTCACACCATCGAATGCATAATCACCTTGTTTTGATGTGATTGGTGTTTGTAAAACAGTTTTACCATCATAAGATGTTAATGTAATTTTCGCACCTAATTTACTTTGATCAATCGCATAGTTTGTTTCACCCGTTACAGGGTTTTTTGCTCCTTCTACTTGAAGTGTTCCTGAAAGTTTTGAAACTGTTGGTTTTACATTGTAACCTTCAATATAAGTGTAGACATTTTTCGTTTCAACATTTGATGTGTCAATTGTAGATGCACCGTTACCTGAGAAGTTGATCGCTGAACCTGTTGTGAATGATTTATCGATTGTTTTAATATCGAAATTAAATAATTGAGTATCCTCTGGTAGCTTAGCTGAACCTGAGTAAGTAAAAGTAAAGTCATATTGTGTAATATAGTCCCAAGTAGTTGGTGATGTTTTAACTGTAACTTGTGCATCGCCATATTTTTTAACTTCATCATTTACTAGAATATTGTTAAGGATACCTTGATTATTATTCAATTGAAGCGTTAATTTAGTCGTTTTTAAGTTACTAATATTATTTGCTTTCACTGAGTAGCTTACAGTATCACCAGGTACGATATTTTGCTTATTCGCTTTTAAGTAGTAATACGGAGTTGTATTTTTTACAAAAGAAATTCTAATTTGAGCAGTTGGATTTAACGCTGCATCCATTCCATAGAATGTTAATGGTAATACTGAATATTTACTATCAACTAAAATTTGATCCGTATAATCCCCATTTTTATCTACGTTAATAGGTAATGATGGGAAGAAAGAATTATAAGTATAAACAATTGTGTTATCTGATTGATCCGCTTTAATACCGTATTTTTTCGCTTCGTCAATTTCTGGATCATTTACGTTAATGTTGAAGTCGTATAACATTTGTCCATTTTTATCTAGTTGACTATCACTATACTCGATAACCTTTTGATCTAATTTGTCAAAGCTTGAAGTCATATTAGGAACAGCATATTCCAGCACAAAGTCTCTAGCTTCAGCAAATGTTTTTCCACTTTCACTCAAACCAACTAGTCTTAATTTGTAGTGGCCTGGTTTAATTAATTCATATTTACTGCTAATCGGGTTTTTCGCATCTCCAGTGAATGGGAAGTAATATCCTCCTACAAGTCGACCAATATTGTACACTACATCTTCTTTTATTACTGAGGTATTAAATGATCCAATAATACCTAAATCTTGACCAGTTGTTGGATCTTGAACGATAACATCTAATGATTTCATATGTGTTTTCAGAGAAACACTTCCATCAATAAATGGGTACGCATAAGTTGGATTTGTAATTTTATTTGAATAAAGTGGGTTGATTAAATTAAATGATTTGATCCCCTCTTCAACTACACGAACACCAAACGGAATTTGATATTGCTCAGTTGGATCCCCTGTATTCGTGAATGTAACATACCCTTCATATGTTCCTTTTTCAGCAGTTTTTGGAATGTTTAAATTAAACTTAATTGATTTTGAACTAATTCCATTTAACTTCACTGATGTAGGTCCCGAAAGTGTAACATTATTCGAAGCTGCATCCTTAGATCCTCTTAAACCAGTTTGATATTTCACGTCAACACTAAATGTTTTTGCTTTTTCACTACGATTCTTTAAAGTAACACTGCGAGAATCTGCAATATCATTATTATCAAATCCAAATGAACCAAAGCTCATCCCACCGGTTAACTCATTAATTAATTTTTCCTTGCCGTTTACGATTGTTGGTGTCTTATCAACCACTTCTAATTCTACATTTGAATGAATTGCTTCATATGCATCTACACGTCCACTACCTACTTCAAATACACTATACGCTTTTGATAATGGATCAGCTGTATTCATTAGGATTGATTTGATATCTTCTGGTTGCAAGTCTTTATTTGATTGAAGTAATAGGGCAGATACACCTGCTACATATGGTGTTGCCATTGATGTTCCAGACATACGCTCATAAGCATACTTATAATCTTCAGGCTTTGATCCATCGCCTGTTTTATTATTTACATAAAATGGTACACTTGAAAGAATTGAAACACCCGGAGCAGTCACTTCTGGCTTGATATCATAGTTTACACGTGATGGTCCTCTTGAACTAAACGTCGCTAATTCATCTGAAGCTGTTTGTAGCTTAGTATAGTCACCAAAAGAAACATCATTTCTACCTGCTTTAACCGCTGCTGTGATTTTTAATCCCTCTTCATATGATACTGAGAATGAAGGAATAGCATCTACCGACTCACCTAAGAATGCTTGGATTGCTCCTTCACTTTGGTTATCAATATTATTAGCCATTAATACACCAACAGCGCCAGCTGCTTTTGCATTTTTAATTTTATCAATCAAAGCAATCGTTCCACGTTGAATGTAAGCAATCTTGCCTTTTAACTCTTTTCCTGTAAAATCAGATGGATTTGCTAAACCTACGTCAACGAGTTGATAGTTTTTACCTTTTAATGTCGTTAAATTATCAGAGTAGTTTTGAGCTAATTGTCTAAAGTTGTATTTGTTTCCATCCTGTGATCCGTTAAATTGATAAAGATCAATTGCAACTGATGAAGCTCCGACAGTTAATGCTAATGCAGCCGCTCCCGGTGAACCTAATGTGTCCATTTTGTCTCCATCATTTCCTGCAGCTACGACAGTCGTTACGCCACTTAATACAGCATTGTTAACCGCGATAGAAGTTGCATAAAGTGGATCATTTAACGATGCACCTAATGACATATTAATAACATCCATGCCATCTTTTACTGCTTTATCAAGACCAGCGATAATCGCTTCACTTGTTCCAACCCCACCAGGTCCAAGTACACGATATGAATAGATATCAGACTCCGGTGCTGCACCAACCTGTTTGTATTCACTATCTGATGCACCACGTCCACCAATGATACCTGCTACGTGAGTACCATGCTCAGTATAATAATCAGCTCCATTTGCAAAACCTGGTTTACCAGCTTTTACCCAATCAGCATATGTAGTCTCCATTGGATCATTATCATTATCTACAAAATCATATCCACCTTTGAAAGCGTCTTTTAAATCTGGGTGGTTGTAATCGATACCTGTATCAAGAATACCAACTTTAATGCCCTTTCCTGTATAGCCTTCAGCATGTAGCTTATCCAATCCATCATATGGCGTATAGTTTGCAACTTTAGACTCGTCTGCTTTTAACTCGCTATTCTTATCTGATTCTTTTGGAGGGTCAATAGAGAACTTCTCGTTACTCCATACAGTTTTAACTGCTTTTGATTTTAATAGATTCTTAATTTGATTAGCTGGTAGACTCATTGAAACGCCGTTAAAGGCATTTTTATATGAATGTTTAATTTTAAAATCTACCTTTTTATTATTTTCATCTTTAAGAACTTGTCCCACTTCTGCACTAAAGGTAGTATGATCTTGATCAACTAATTTCCCTGCTTGTGTCTCAGTTAATGATTTACCTTCTACTTGCGCCTGAATTTGGGCCACTTTCGCAGGCTTATTTGCAAACTCTACAATAACTGATGTTTGTTTTGTAGTCGTTTGATCTATGTCTGATGAGATTTGAAGCCCTGTCGATTCATTCGTTGAAATTTGTTTTAAAGCAGCTCGTTGCTGGGAAGTTAAATTTGCAAGTATTGTTTCTGTCTTCGTTTTCCCCGCTGCCTTTGAAACATTTGTTACATGTGCAATCGGTGCAACAACAACACTAGATGATAGAGCTAATACGGTAAAGCCTGATACAAACTTACTTTTCTTCACTCTTTTCCCCATTCTTCTTCCTCCTGGCTTTTATTTATCTAAAGTAAAATTCAATGAAGATCTATGATTTATAAAATAGTAAGCTACTTTTTATCTTCATATATACCTCTTTACATCAAATTTACTTTCTACATTTATTATCATTTTTTTCCAATTTTCGGTCAATTGGGTTATCCCTCCCCTAATTTACCAAAGTTATAAATTCTCCCTCTCTACATTCGACAGAATTCTTCTAAATTCTCCTGTGAAAAACAATCGAAATAACCCAATTTTATTATCATTTTAAAAGAAGTAGTCAGTTCTTTGAAAACGCTTACCTTTTTTAATTAAACTTTAATCGTTTTAGATAAACCTCAGGATGATCGCTTTATCTTACTGATTGGACATGATAAAACTATTTTAGAATATTTTAATTCATCATTTTAATGGTCAAAAATTAACACATTTTATTGTAAAGAGTACCGAACTAGAGAAGGATGAGTTACCATTAGTAACAAAGAATACGAACGTTTGTGGACAATCTGAGAGAATGCTATTTGAGTTCTCAGTTTGAGCATTTCGATTGTTTCATTGGATTTTACTTCTGTTTTTGATCATTTTTCAATTTATCATTTTACTTATCTATGTTTTTTCACTCAATTTAATTAAAATTAATAGCTTTATATGTTGTTCCAGCAATCTTATTTGCAGATTTGACTTTTTTATTTGTAGATTTGGCAATTTTATTTGTAGTTTTCGAATATTTATTTGCACACTCCCCAATTTATTTGCAGATTTCTATTTTTTAATTGCAGTTCCAACTTTTTTAATTGCATTTTTCACTATTTTATTTGCAATTCTCTACTTCATCATTCCACGTATATTCCTATAATATAAATAAGGGAAGCCAATCTAGCTGGCTTCCCTCTTCTAAATTATGATTAATTTAAACCTAACTCTTTTAAAATACTATCTAAAGTTGCACCTTTATAAGTAGTTTTTGCTTTTGGAGCTTTATCAACAGTAGGATTTTGTAATCCAAAGTTTCGAACAACAAAGTCCATATCCTTTTTATCTACTACTTTATCAAAATTAAAGTCTGCTGTTGCTTTATTTGTACCCCAATAAGTTTGTACAGCTAATGCATCTAGTACATCGATTACATTATCTTTGTTAACGTCTCCAGCTGCAGCAGTTGCTAAACTATATTTATAGAATTTACCTACAGTTTCACCACGAATTTCATATGATAAAACAACTTGTTGGTTCATCGTAAAGTGCCCAGGTACATCCACTGTTAATGTATAGGCATTTTTATCAGCTTTTATTCCATCAACATCATATGAACCATATTTGTCTGTAATTGGTGCTTGAGTAACTGTTTTTCCATCGTACGAAGTAACTGTTACTTTTGCATTGGCTTTACTTAGATCAATAGCATAATTCGGTTCACCTGTAACTGGATCTAAGCCACCTTCAACTTGTAATACACCTCTTATTCTAGAAACAGTTGGCTTTAATTTATATCTTTCCATATAAGTGTAGATATCTTTTGTCTCAACATTTGCTTGATCTATTGTTGTTGCATTCATATCAAACCAGTAAGGACTTTCATTAAGATACTTGTTATCTATTTTAAGGTCAAAATTAAATAATGGTAAATCTTCTGGTAATGCTTTATCTCCAAAATATGTAAATGTAAATGTATGACTCGTTGGTGTAGTATTTACACTAACCTCTGCTTTACCATACTTTTTAACTGCATCATTTACAACTACATTCTCAATTGAAGCATAATTATAATTTCTCATTGTAATTTTAGTTGTCTTTAAATTTTCCACATTGTTCGAACGAACAGTGTAATTTACAGCTTCACCAGTCTTAAGAAGGTTTTTATCTGCTTTTAAATAGTAGTACGGTAAATTTTGATCCACAAATGCGACGCTTAACTTATTAGTTGCGTTAGCAGTAAAGTTTTTTGCTGCATCAATACCATAGAACGAAACTTCCAACGGCGCAGATTGTTTTCTCACTACAATTTGGTCACTATAGTTTCCATTTTTATCTGTTTTAATTGGATTTGCAGGAAATGGACTATTATAAAACGAAACAACTGAGTTACTTGATTGATCTACATCTAAACCTAATTTATTTGCTTGATCTGTTTCAGGGTCATTTAGATTAATATTAAAGTCGTATAAAAATTCTCCATTTGAATCAAACTGTGCATCATTATATTCAATTACCTTTTGATCTAAAGAGTCAAAACTTGACGTCATAGTTGGAGGGGCTAAATCGTAAATGAAATCAGAAACTTTTGTGAACGTTTTTCCATTTTCATTTGTTCCAACCATCTTTAATTGATAATGACCTGGTTGCGCAAAGCTCGGTTCATTGCTAATTGGATTTTTAGAATCTCCTGTAAATGGATAGTAAATCGAATTAAATCCTCTTCCAATAAAATACGACTGATTATCATTTAAAGTAATTGGTGTAAATGAACCAACTAAACCAAGATCTTCACCTGTCTTTGGATCGGATAAAAGAATATCCAATGTCTTCATGTGAGATTTTAATGAGAATTCAAACCCAAGAAATGGAAATGAATTTGCTGGCCAGCTAGTATCAGTTGAAAACAATGGGTCAGCTTTAAAGAAATCGATTCCTTCATTAACAACACGTCCACCAAATGGAATTTGGTATTCTTCAGTAGGGTCTGCATTATTTGTAAATACAATATACCCTTCATATGTGCCTTTTTCAGCTGTTTTTGGAATGTTTAAGCTAAAATTGATTGATTTAGAACTAATTCCATTTAACTTTACTGAAGTAGGACCAGTTAATGTTACATTATTTTTAGCCGCATCTAAAGATCCTCTAGTGCCCGTTTGGAATTTAGCTTTTACACTAAATGTTTTCGCTTTTTCACTTCTATTTTTCAATGTAACATTGCGAGATTCTGAAATATCTTTGTTATCAAATCCAATTGAACCAAAACTAAATCCACCGGTTAATTCTTTGATTGTTTTTTGTTTTCCATTAATGATTGTCGGTGTTTGATCTACTACCTGAATTTCTACATTAGAATGGATTGCTTCATATGCATCAACTCGACCGCTTCCTATCTCAAATACACTATAATCCTTTGTTAATGGATCAGCTGTATTCATTAAAATAGATTTTACAT
Organism: Bacillus sp. AFS077874; assembly: GCF_002566505.1. NCBI lineage: Bacteria > Bacillati > Bacillota > Bacilli > Caryophanales > Bacillaceae > Bacillus > Bacillus sp. AFS077874. Next base: position 161,811 of record NZ_NUYF01000006.1, on the reverse strand, counting down.
CAGCTGGCTCAAGATCTTTATTTGATTGAAGTAATAATGCTGATACACCAGCTACATAAGGAGTGGCCATTGAAGTACCTGATAGTCGTGCATACGCATATTTATAATCTTCAGGTTTTGAGCCGTCAACGTTCTTATCATTTACATAAAATGGAACAGTTGCTAGTATTGATACTCCAGGTGCTGTGACTTCCGGTTTGATATCATAATTGATTCGTGAAGGACCTCTTGAACTAAACCCTGCTAATTCATCAGATGCTGTTTGGATTTTTTTGAAATCACCAAATGTGAAATCTGATTTACCAGCTTTTAATGCTGCAGAAATTACTGAACCCTCTTCAAATGAAACTGAGAATGAAGGAATCGCATTCATTGATTCACCAAGGAATGTCTGAATTGCTCCCTCTGCCTTGTTTGCTTCATCGTTAGCCATGATAACACCCACAGCACCTTGAGCTTTGGCATATGCAACTTTAGAGTCTAATGTATAAACTCCTCGGTTCATGAATACAAATTTCCCTTTTACATCTTTATTTTTATAACCAGCTTGATCTCCAAGTCCTACATCGACTAGTTTAATCGATTTCTCTTTTAATGCTGATAAATCATCTTTGTAATTTTTCGTTAATTGTCTTAGATTGTAATTTTTACCATTGAGTACACCGGCATATTGATATATATCAATTGCAACAGATGAAGCACCAACTGTTAAAGCTAATGCAGCTGATCCTGGCGAACCTAATGTATACATTTTGTCTCCATCATTACCAGCTGCAACAACTGTCGTTACCCCACTTAATACTGCGTTGTTTACAGCGATAGAAGTAGCGTAAAGTGGATCATTCAATGATGCTCCAAGTGACATGTTAATAACATCCATGCCATCTTTTACTGCTCTATCAATTCCTGCAATAATTCCTTCACTTGTTCCGCCACCATATGGACCTAGTACACGATAAGCATAAAGATCTGCTTCTGGTGCAGCACCAACAGATGAATACTCACTATCAGCTACTCCACGCCCACCGATAATTCCTGCAACATGTGTACCATGTTCAGTATAATAAGTAGAACCGTTTACTTCTGGTTTTCCTGATTTCTTCCAATCCTCATATGTTGTTTCCATCGGATCATTATCATTATCGACAAAATCATATCCGCCTTTATATGCATCTTTTAAATCTGGATGGTTATAATCCATACCTGTATCTAAAATACCAATTTTAATCCCTTTACCTGTATAGCCTTCTGCATGTAGACGATCTAGCTGATCATAAGGAGAATAGTTTGCAACATTAAACTCGTCTGCTTTTAATTGTTCGTTTTCTTGATTTTTTGCAGGCGGATCAATTGAGAATTTCTCATTACTCCAAACTGTCTTTACCGCTTTTGATTTTAATAGATTCTTTATTTGGTTTGCTGGTAGTGTGATCGAAACACCATTGAATGCATGTTTAAATGAACGATTAATTTTATAATCTACCTTTTTACTTTTTGTATTTGTTAAAACTTGTTCTATGTCTTTTGTAAAAGTAGCATGGTCTTGATCAATTAATTTTTGTGCATCAGTTTTTGTTAATGTTTTACCCTCAACGCTCGCTTCAATTTGAGCAACCTTAACTGGTTTATTGGCAAACTCTACAATGACATTCGTTTGTTCAGTAGAGTCCAAGTTAATATCTGAAGAAATTTGAAGCCCAGTTTCTTCACTAGTAGAAAGCTGCTTAAGAGCTGCTCTTTGCTCTGAACTTAAACTTGCCAAAATATCTTCTGCCTTACTTGGACTTGCTGCATTTGATACATTTGTTACTTGCCCAAGAGAACCTAAAATAAAACTAGATGTTAAAGCTAAAACAGTAAAACTTTTTAGAACTTTACTTTTTTCTCTCTTTTCCCCCATTTTTCTTCCTCCAGTTCATTTTTCTTCTTAGATTGCCTTTTAAGTTAATACTAGAAATAAGTTTTTTTGACAACATCTTCAAGTAATCAACAAAATAGAATGACATTTGTCGTTTATTTCTATTAATTATATTATTGAGAATTTTCTATATTTAATCAATTGGGTTATAGCAAACCTTGATTTATCAACGTTTACTCAATACCCTTTAAAAAAATCGACAAATTACAACATAATTCTCCATCGGAATAAACCAATTTCATGCAATTTACATTCAATCTATTAATTTATTAGCCTATTACCACGAAATAAATTTCTATAAAAGACAAAAAAAGGAGCCATCTCAAATTTCACACGATGTCTCCTTAACTCTTTTGGAACAATTATTTGTTAATCTAAATAGTGGGGGTATTTCAGGATGTACTTTTCATTTGTGGTTGAGATACTTATCTATCTTTAAGAATAATTAAATCGTTTAGTTGAAATTGTAAGATTTAGATTACATTAGCTAGTTTTCCATTTAAACTGATCTGCTATTATACAATTTCCGATTCACAATACCCCATCCGGTATGGGTAATTATTAACTTTATTTGCGATTTCCTTGGATTTAATTGCAGTTTTGGCAATTTTAATTGCTATTCTCTAATTTTAATTGCTGTTTTATTAATTTTAATTGCGATTCTCAGATTTTATTTGCAGTTCAATGTTTTTTTACAACTCGCCAATATTTATTTGCATAGTTGGACCTCTTATTTAAATTTTTCAGCAAAAAAAACGAGGGACCCCTTTTGGGATACCCTCATGTTATTTACATGCTTACAAATGTATGTTCAATGGACTCATATAACTCGGCAGCTTTTTGAAACTCTTTAATCTCTATATAGTATTTATATAATTTCTTACCAAACTGTTCGATATAAAATTTATTATTAGTAGAATAAAAGAATGGGAGTGCCTCATCCGATAGATATTGATAAAATTTTTCACGGGCTCCCTCAGCCTTAAGCTTAAATAGTTTAATCAATGTAATATGTACTGGGCTTTTTAACATTTTTGCTAATGCTAATGCTCTTTTCATCACACCAAGAAGTATCTCTTTTTCTAATAGTATGCCTTCTGTACATGTCTCTAAATAATTGCACAAACGTCTTAAATAATTGATTGATTTTTTATTTTCGGTTTCATTAATACTTTCCTCAAAATAATACAATGCAGTTTCATACTCTTCTCGCTTAAAGTATTTCACTCCGAGATTATTTAATAAAATGGCCTTGCGTTCGCGATCTCCTAATACTTCACAGTTATGAATCAGATCTTTATAGCGTTCGACAACTTCACTAAAATTCATTTCTAATTCACTACCGTACTGCAATAGCATAAGGGTTTCGGAACTAATTGCAAATAAATAATTATTCGTCTTCTGAAAAAACTTAAGTGCCATTTCGGCATATTTATACGCTAAGATTTTTGAGCTTCCATAATGATAGGCAATTGCTAGATGGTGATAATATTCTTCATTTCGATACTCATCAATATTAATCATCTTTAATACTTTAATTGCCTTTTGATGGTCTTCACTACTTAGGCTAGTATAGTTCGATATATAGTACATACCTTGAAGATGATAGAATAAATTTTTCTCGAAAGGAGATAAATCACTAAATTCTTTTTTTACATATGTAAGTATTTGCTTAACCATATCTAAATTTTGATAATGAAAATAATACCTTGCTCTTAGTAAATTATAGTGGGCTGCATATTGTGAATAGTCAATAAAGGGCATTTGTTCAAGTTCTGCTTTATATTCTTCTATTTGAGCTTCTTTTTTCATGATTAATGCATCATGCCATAGTTGTAATTTTTTCTCTAAATTATAAAAAGATTGGACTTCTTGATTAATATTAATTCCTAAACGATCTGAAAATAAAGCAATAATATCAGGTGAGTATGCCGTCTTACCTCTTTCAATTTTACTTACATGAGTAGTTGTACATATACCTTCTCCAAGCATAGCTTGAGTTAACCCCATTTTTTCACGATAAAACTTTATGATTTCCCCCTCAATCATATGCACCCTCCTCTATCTCTATAAACATACTTATCTAAATATTCTTTACTAAATTTTAATATCCTTTTAAGGCAAAAACAATTAATGATTTTTACCTAATACTAGGAAATTCCCTTTCAATTTCAATACAATATAACTAAAAAAAAGATAGGATTTAAAAATGAAATCCTATCTTAAAGACTAATGTATTATTTTTTATTTATTCCTAAAGACCTATTCAGCCAACTATGTTTAATTTCATCCTTCTCCATTTAAACCAAATAATATTCCTTTATTGACTCTTTTTTTATCACTTAACCCACTTATTTTGAAAATTTGCTATACTAAATAGGTGTGAAAAAATTTTTTTGACAAAAATAATAATATGCGAAATTTTTTTCACATGAAAGGGTTTTCATATTATTATTAAAAAAAACTCTTTTTTCCTATATAATAATTATTAAGCAAATAATAATGCTTTTCTAAACCTTTAAAATACAAACAATTTCAATTTAATACTATATTAAAAATTTATTTATTCTAAAAATCAATTTCCTGAGGAAAGGTGTAAAGAATATGGAACAAACGAACAGCTTAGGTAAAATTCGTTCTTATTATGCGCGATTAAGTGATAAAGAAAAAAAAATCGCTGATTATATATTACAAAATCCAAAGCATATTATTCACAGTACGATTACAGAAGTAGCTGAAGACTTAAACGTTGCTGATGCAACTGTTTTTAGATTTTGTAAAAGGATTGGATTTAAAGGATACCAAGCGCTTAAAATTGCATTAGCAACTGAAATTATGACGCCGATTCAGCAAATCCACGAGGAGATTAACGAAAAAGACGATGAAATAACAATCGCAAATAAAATATTTCAATCTAATATTCGAACACTTGAAAATACTGCCCAAATTCTAGATGGTGCATCAATTAAAAAAGCAGTAAATCTTATATTAAAAGCAAATAAAGTTGAATTATATGGTGTAGGTGGATCGTCTGTTATTGCGATGGATGCGTTCCATAAATTTATTCGTACAGGAATAAAAGCGAACTCGTACACGGACTCTCACTTTCAATTGATGTCAGCTTCTCAACTGACAAAAGAAGATGTGGCAATCGTTATTTCACACTCAGGCTCAAATAAAGACATCCTTCGTATTTTGCAAGTACTAAATGAAAACGGTACCAAAACAATTGGAATTACAGGTTTTCCAAAATCACCTTTAAGTCAAAATGTTGATGTCTCCCTTTACACATCTTCTGAAGAAACAGAATATCGACCAGAAGCACTTGCTTCAAGAATTGCGCAATTAAGTATTATTGATGCATTATACGTAAACTTAATGATTTTGAACTCTCATAAAGCTAAAACATCATTTGAAAAAGTTAGAACAGCAATATCAGAAACAAGATCTTAATATTATTAGGAAACTGATGTCTCAAATAAAAGTCTTGAGACATCAGTTTTATTGCATATATTATTTAGCGATTTGACTAACAAATTTCTTCATAAACTTCAAAAGCTTCATATGCATGATTGCCATTTCTTCAGGGGTAATTGGTTCTTCTTTTTCTAGCCATTGCTCCATAAGTCCAAAAAATGCCGATGAAATAAATGCAGTTGTGTATTCATGTGGAATTTCAATCATGTATTCTTCTTCTAATAAATCCACTAGTTTTTCATAAATCGTCTCTTTTATATGTTCCTTCATTTTCTTCTGAAAAGCTGGGTCACCTTTTGTACTGATTAAAATTTTTATCAATCGTTGATTTTCTTTTAAATAATGATATACATTAAGAATAGGTGGATAGACAATATCATTTGAATAAAACTCATTCATTTCTTTAGGCCTTATAAATATAAGTCGATCCTGTAATCCTTCCAATATTTCATTTTGACTTTTTTCCATTAAATCATATTTATCTCTGTAATGTAGATAAAATGTACCGCGATTTAATCCTGCTTTTAAAGTAATATCTCTAACTGAAATAGCTTCGAATCCTTTTTCTTCTATTAAATCTAACAACGTCTCTTTTATTAATTTCTTTGTTTTTTCAACTTTTATTTCTCTCAATGATTGACTCATTTTAGATCATCCTTTTAGTTCTTACTAAACAAATCATACAAATGTGTTTAGTAATGAACACATTTGTATGATTTGCTTATTGTGATTTATTAAAACTCATTGTAATATCTTCACATAACAATAGTCAACACGTTGTTCAGTTATTTAATTAAAAGAATTAGGAGGTTATTGAAATGAACTTATTTAAACAAAAACAAGCTATATTAGCTCCTATACTAGTACTAGTCGTTGCGATTATCTTCAGTCTAACATTAGCATCATCCGTTAATCCTACACCTAAAAATCTTCCAATCGCGATCGTAAACGAAGATCAAGGATTTCAAGTACCTTCAAAAGGGACTGTTAATATAGGTGATATGATGGTTGCAAAAATAAATGCACTATCTAAAACGAAAAATGGTGAAAAACCAGCGATTAAGTGGATTCAAGTATCAAGTGAAGAAAAAGTACGTAAAGGTCTAAATGACCAAAAATACTATGCTGCCCTTATTCTTCCGAATGATTTAAGTAAAAATCAGGCTTCATTAAAAACAGCGAATCCTTCACCTATTACAATGAAAATTTTAGTTAATCAAGGTAAAAATACAAATGGATCAACAATGGCTAGTCAAATGCTGACTCATTTAGTAGAAAATCTTAACTTAACTATTCATACTGAAATTTTTAATGAATTAAAGAAAAACGTGCGCTCAATTTCAGTTAATCAAGCTGAAGTATTATCAAACCCAATCATATCGAAGGTTGAAAATGTAAATGCTATTGGAACACATACAGCAAATGGAAATGCACCAGTAAGTTTAATCACACCACTTTGGATGTCTAGCTTAATTGGTGCCGTAATCGTCTTTTTAGCGAAAAAGAAAACAGTAACATCAAATTCAATTAGTAAATTAAAAGTTATTTTTGAACAATTACTATTAGGAGTAATCCTATCCTTCCTAATCGGTTTCGGCATAACTTTAATGGCAAAGTGGATTGGCTTTACTCTTCCAAACTTCTTGGACGTTGCGCTATATTTAACGATTACTTATTTCTGTTTCCATATCTTAATTTCTGCTGTCATGTCTTGGATCGGCTTTGGTGGGGTAGGGATCTTTGCCCTAATCTTTTTCTTCTCGGGTTCTTTAATCGGAATGCCAAAAGAGCTTTTACCAACTTTTTCAAAAGACTGGATTTACTCATGGGTCCCAATGCGATTTGGTGCTGACGGATTAAGAGAAATTTTCTATTTTGATAAAGGATCTTCGATGAGTCATCCATTAAGTATTATTATTTGGATAGGTGTAATCTCCGTTATTCTTTTATCCTTATCTGCGTTTAAGCCAAAAAAAGAAGAACTAAATCAAACAGTAGTTATGAAATAAATTTCGAAATGGAACCAAAAAGGGAAACCGTATATAGGTTTCCCTTTTCTTATTACTGATTTAATCCTAAATCCTTTAAAATACTTTCTAAAGTCTTTCCTTTATAAGTAGTTTTTGGTTTTGGCGCATTATCAACTGAAGAATTTTGTAATCCAAAGTTCTTCACAATATAAGCCATATCCTTTGCATCCACTACTTTATCAAAGTTAAAATCGGTAGTATTTTTATTTGTACCCCAATATGTTTGGACAGCTATTGTATCTAAAATGTCGATAACGTTATCTTTATTCACATCACCAGCTGCTGCCCTAGTTAAATTCCAATTCATTCTCTTCCCTATTAATTCACCACGTACGTTATCTGCTAAATTCATTTTTCGATACATTGTAAAATGACCAGGTATATCGGCTTTCACAGTGTAAGGTTTATGATCAGCTTTTATGCCTTCAGCAATGTATTGACCATTTTTGTTAGAAATTGGTGCTTCTACAGTCGTTTTTCCATCATAAGAAGTAACTGTTACTTTTGCACCAATATTACTTTGATCAATTGCATAATTCATTTGACCTGTAGTCGGATCAATTGATCCTTCAGATAATATGGCTCCATCTACCCTTGATTGAGCTTCCTTGATTTTATAAGTTTCCATATAAGTATAGACGTTACTTGTTTCTACATTTGATTGATCAATCGTTGATGACGTCATTGTATACCAATCAAATGGCACACCTTTAGTCCATTTCTCAGCTGTTTTTATGTCGAAATTAAATAATTTCAAATCTTCTGTCAAACCTTTCGTTCCATTATAAGTAAATGTAAATGTATAAAGAAGTGTACCCGTTGCAGTAGGTACTGATGACACAGAAACTTGCGCATCCCCAAATTGTTTTACTTCATCACTTACATCGACATTTTGAATAGTTGCAAGATTTGGGTCAACTTTTAAATTGATTTTTGTTGTTTTTAAGTTTTTCACGTTATTTGAACGAACACTGTAATTTACAGTATCACCTGTTGTAACGGTTTGTTTATTTGGTTTTAAGTAATAGTATGGAAAATTTTCATCGACAAATATGATTCTTAAATCATTCGACGCATTTCCAGTAAAGTTTCGTGCTGCATCAAATCCATAAAATGAAACTTGCAATGGAGTAGAACGCTTTTTAACTTTAATCTTATCCGTATAGTTTCCATTTTTATCTGTATACTTTGGCTTTGCTGGGAATGGACTATCGTAAAACGATACAACTGCATTGCTTGATTGATCAACCGGAATACCTAAGGCGTTTGCTTCAGTAGTTTCAGGATCATTTAAATTAATGTTAAAGTCATATAAAAATTGGCCATTTGAATCGAATTGACTATCTTTATATTCGATAACTTTTTGATCTAAATTGTCAAAGCTAGTTGTCATAGTTGGTGTGCCAGCGTCAAAAAAGAAATCAGCTGTTTTAGTGAATACCTTACCTTCTTCATTTGTTCCAATCATTTTTAATCGATATTTACCTGCTGTTGTATTAATCGGTTCGCTACTTATCGGATTTTGCGCATCTCCAGTAAATGGATAGTAGATCGAATTAAATCCTCTTGAATTCGTATAATTTTGATTTTCGTTCAATGTGATTGGTACAAATGAACCTACTAAACCTAAATCCTCACCAGTTTCTGCATCTTGTAACACTACATCTAATGTTTTCATATATGATTTTAATGAGTAACTAAAACTTATATAAGGATACGCATTTTCAGGCCAGTCTATATTATTGCCAAACATTGGATTGTTGATCTTAAAAGTATCAATTCCTTCATCAACAAAACGTCCACCAAATGGAATTTGATACGTTTCCGTTGGATCTTGTGAATTTGTAAATATAATGTACCCTTCGTATGTTCCCTTTTCTGCAGTTTTTGGAATGTTTAAGTTAAACTTAATATTTTCTTGGCTAATTCCATCTAATTTTACAGAAGTAGGACCAGTTAATGTTACATTATTTTTAGCTGCATCTTTAGATCCTCTTAAGCCAGTTTGAAAATTTACATCTACATTAAATGTTTTCACTTTTTCACTACGATTTTTTAATGTAATCTTACGAGAATCTGTAACATCTTGATCATCGAATCCATAAGATCCGAAACTAATGCCACCAGTTAATTCTTTAATTGATTTTTCTTTTCCATCAATAATCGCAGATGTTTGATCCACCACTTCTAACTCTACATTAGAATGAATTGCTTCATATGCATCTACTCGTCCACTACCTACTTCAAAAACGCTATACGCTTTTGACAATGGATCAGCAGTGTTCATTAAGATTGATTTAATATCCTCTGGTTGTAAATCTTTATTTGATTGAAGTAATAATGCTGAAACCCCCGCTACATAAGGTGTTGCCATTGAAGTTCCAGATAAGCGAGCATAAGCATATTTATAATCTTCAGGTTTTGATCCATCAGCTGTTTTATTATTTTCATAAAATGGTACAGTTGAAAGAATGGCTACACCTGGAGCAGTTACTTCTGGTTTAATATCATAGTTCCTGCGAGATGGACCTCTTGAACTAAATGTTGCTAATTCATCTAATGCTGTTTGTACTTTACTAAAGTCTCCAAATGTAAAATCTGTTTTACCAGCTTTGATTGCCGCTGAAATAGCTAAGCCATCTTCATTTGAAACAGAGAATGCTGGAACTGCATCCATTGATTCACCAAGATATGATTGGATTGCACCTTCTGCTTTATTTGTTTCATCATTATACATTAATACGCCTACAGCACCGTTTGCTTTTGCGTTTTTAATTTTATCAATTAAAGCAATCGTACCACGTTTAATAAAGGCAATTTTTCCTTTTACATCTTTACCAGTAAAATCTGCAGGGTTTCCAAGACCCACATCAACTAATTGATAAGTTTTTCCTTTTAGTGATGTCATATTATCTGAATAATTTTGAGCTAATTGTCTTACTGAATAGTTCTTTCCATTATTTACTCCTGCATATTGATAAACATCTAAAGCGATTGATGATGCCCCTACCGTTAAAGCTAACGCCGCAGCACCAGGTGAACCAAGTGTATACATTTTATCGCCAGTATTTCCTGCTGCAACCACTGTTGTCACACCACTTAAAGCTGCATTGTTAACTGCGATAGAAGTTGCATACATTGGATCATTTATAGTTGCTCCAAGTGACATATTAATTACGTCCATACCGTCTTGAACTGCACGATCGATTCCTGCTAGAATATCTTCAGTTGTTCCACTTCCATATGGTCCAAGTACACGGTAAGCATATAGATCTGACTCTGGTGCTGCTCCTAACGTTTTATACTCACTGTTTGCTTTACCACGGCCACCAATAATACCTGCTACATGTGTACCATGTTCAGTGTAATATGCTTCTGAATTACTAACCTCAGGTTTACCAGATTTTTTCCAATCAGCGTAAGTCGTTTCCATTGGATCATTATCATTTTCAACGAAATCATATCCACCTTTATAAGCATCCTTCAAGTCTGGATGGTTATAATCCATACCCGTATCTAATATTCCAACTTTAATCCCTTTACCGGTAAACCCTTCTTTATGTAAACGATCTAAAGCATCATATGGCGTATAGTTTCCAACATTAGCTTCATCTGCTTTTAGTTGATCAGTTTCTTTTGGTGGATCAATTGAAAACGTTTGGTTACTCCAAACTCTTTTAACAGCTTTAGATGTTAGTAGATTCTTAATTTGATTTGCTGGTAATGTCATCGAAACGCCATTAAATGCATGTTTATAAGAACGATTAATTTTATAATCTACTTTTTTACTTTTTTCATTTTCATTTTTCAATACTTGAGCAACATCTTTTGTAAAAGTATCATGATCTTGATCAATTAGCGCTTCAGCATCTGATTTTGTTAAAGTTTTACCCTCTACACTCGCTTCAATTTGTGCTACTTTAACAGGTTGAGTTACAAATTCAACAATGACACTTGTTTCCTCTGTAGAATCCAAATTAATATCAGAAGAAATTTGAAGCCCTGATTCTTCATTCGTTGAAAGCTCTTTAAGAGCCTCTCTTTGCTGTGCAGTTAAGTTAGCAAGAATGTCTTCTGCTTTATTTGGACTTGCTGCATTCGATACATTTGATACTTGTCCAAGAGAACCTAACATAAAACTAGATGTTAAAGCTAATACTGTAAAACCTTTAAGAACTTTACCCTTCTCTCTATTTTCCCCCATCTTTCTTCCTCCAGTTCGTTTTCAATAAAATAGCTAATACAATTAATTACAAAAATTATCTTATATTGACAAAATTCACTGTCATTAATCATTTAAAATGATCAATTTTCGTTCATTTATCTTACTTAAATTATCGTGAATATTCTGTTTTTAATCAAATGGGTTATTGCTAGCCTTGATTTATCAGCATTTATTCCACTCGTGAAAAAATACGACAAAATTCTGCGTTTTTTTTAATAAAATTAACGTGATTTTTAACTATTTTAGGGATTCATTTTATAATTCAATTAGCTAATTAAAAATTAAAATATAAATAAAGTTATTTAGATAAACGATGGAATGTTCTAAGTAAGATTGTAAGATACCTAAAACACAAAAAAGAACCAAACAGAGTTGGTCCTTTTTTCGTAGATTAACTGTCAATTAAGTATCAAATAATATACCATGCAATGCTTCAATATATCTTTTAGCAGAATTAGAGACAACGAGCTTTGCATTCTCTTTTACAATCCCATGAAATGCATTATAAATTCTATCAAATGTTAACTTCTCTACGGCTAATGATATCTCTTTTACTTTTTTTGCTGGTAATGGAATTAAATTAGGATAACTGTACATAAAACTTACCCAATTTGGATCTGCAACTACTTGAATAATATCACCTGTTAACAGTATTCCTTTTTGCTCATTTCCAGCTTTCCATTCTAATACTGCCCCACCTTTAAAGTGACCACCTAATCGATGAATTTGAATTCCTTTGTTAAGCTTTAACGATTCGCCAGACCAAAAAATAATTTTATCACTTTTTCTCGTGACCCACTCTTGATCATCTTCATGTATGTATACAGGTACATCAAATCTTTCAGCCCATTCAATTTGACTAGAGTAATAGTGTGGATGTGATAGAGCAATCGCATTGATTTCTCCTAATCTCATAATTTCTTCAATCGTCTTCTCATCTAGATAAGTAACACAATCCCATAAAACATTAAACCCTTCATTCTTAATGAGATATGCAGTTTGACCAATCCCAAACTTGGGGCTAGTTACAATACTATATAAATTTTCTTCTTCAAAACGAATAATATTTTGATAGTTCTCTTCTTTCATTGATTGTAATGTTGTCCAACTTTGACCACTTGGATTGATGTATTGTCTTTCTTCAGAACAAATTATGCAGTACTCAGGAGGATCAATAGACTTGTTATACTGAACGCCACAAGTCGTACAAATAAATTTGAACATTTACTTATTCATCTCACTTTCCCTCTAATTTAATCTGACGTATTCCATATAGATTTTAAGGTGAAAATCCCCAATATAAATAGACACATTTAAGTATAGTAAATCAATAACTGATTTATTACACTTGAATGTGCCTAAATGATTTAGGTTCTATTATTTAATTTTTACAACTTTCCCTTTTGTCATTTCAATTAATTCATTTGGTGTTAACTGAAAAATTGCTTTTGGATGACCCGCGGCAGCCCATACTTCTTTATACTGTAATAGATCCTCATCAATAAACGTCATTACTTGGTTTTTATGACCGATTGGTGATACCCCTCCAATTACGAATCCTGTTTGTTCACGTACGAAATCAGCATCTGCTTTACCTAGTTTATCATTAATTATTTTCTCGATTTGTTTCTCATTTACACGGTTTATTCCACTTGCTACGATTAGGACAGGACTATTTGAACTTTCTAATTTAAATATAATAGACTTTGCAATTTGAGCCACTTCACAATTTAATGCATCAGCTGCTTCCTTAGCAGTTCTTGCACTATTTGGTAGTTCAATCACTTTATTTGAGTAACCTAACTCAAAAATTAAATCTTGTACGATTTTTGCACTTTCTTTTAATGCTTCCATTAACATCACTTCCCTAAAAAATTGATTTTTTATTTATTCAATAATAAAGTGTACAATCCTGCTTTTTTTCAAATAAATAAACTACTTCCACCAAACTGAATTAGGATATTCACCTGCACTTATATTAATTGTTTCTCCAATTTTAGGTGTTGCATACTTTACCCCATTTTCTTTAGCAGCCTTCACAGCAAGTTCAATTGGATCATTCCAGTCATGAAATGCTAATGTAAAAGCACCAAAATGAATTGGAACAAGAACTTCACCTTTTACATCAATAAAAGCCTGAACTGTTTCTTCTGGCAGCATATGAATTGCAGACCATCGTTTATCATATTGACCACATTCCATTAGCGCTAGATCAAACGGTCCATATTTTTCTCCTATTTCCTTAAAATGAGGTGCATAACCACTATCTCCACTAAAGTAAATTTTCGTTTTCTCACCAATGATGACCCACGAACACCACAATGTACTGTTACGATCAGTTAAATTTCTTCCTGAAAAATGTCTTGCAGGAGTACAAGCTAAAGTTAATTGATCAAATTTAAATTCATCCCACCAGTTATGTTCAGAAATACTCTCTTTTGATACTCCCCAACTCACCAAGTGACTCCCTACACCAAGAGGAACAATAAATCGATCAACTTTTTGTTTGATTTTTTTTATCGTACCGTAATCTAAATGGTCATAATGATCATGCGATAATATGACAGCATCTATTTTTGGTAATTCACTGATCTCAATTGGTAAACCTCCACTATATCTTTTACCACCAAATTGCGGAAACGGGGTTGGTGCGTTCCCAAACATTGGATCAATTAAAATATTTTTTCCATCGATTTGAATTAATAAAGCTGAATGTCCAAACCAAGTAATTTTTGAGTCGTTATTTTTCGAATGCAATAATGAAACATCGATTTTCTCCATTGGGATCCCATCTTTAGGCGTACGATTCGGATTTTTCTTAACAAAGTCTCTAATCATGGAAATATTTGTTTTGAAATCCATACTCATACTCGTAGGGACTTGGTTTATAAACTTACCATTTTTATAATGATCTAAAGCATAAAATGACTGCATTTTATCCTTTGAATATTTCTTCCCAAAATGAGGATATCTATTTAAAAACATTGTTATTATGATAACTAGCAATACTAAAATTAGTAAAAATAACATTTAATTTCTACCTCCAAATTAACTTTTACTAAATTTTACACTACCACAAATTTAGAAGATTAAACAAATATTCAGATTGCTTTTTTTTAATGAAAAAACACCTTTTATGATTCATAAAAGGTGTTTCATTTTATAGTCTAGGATCGATTTCTTTTGCCTGCTGTTCTTCGAATAATTTATTTGCAATTAATTGTTTATACTGCTCATTATCATTTGAGATTGAAGATAGTGGATATTCTAACATCTTTTGCCCTAAAACATAATCTTTAATTGAGGCATTTATCTTCTTATTGATCCGCTTTTGTTTGATTAACTTCTGATATTTATGTTCTAATTTATAATCATATCCATAAACAAGCGTTAAATAATCAGCGTTTCTAACCTTCAAGAATGGAGCACTATTGAAAGATTTATGGTTAGGTTTTATGACTACCCCTTCCATTTTTCTAGTTGTCGTTAGCGTTTCATAATAATGATTAGCTTTTTCAAAGTAATGTTCATCATCCAATGAAAGAACTAAATAATCGTCACCCGATACGAGTGAGAAAATTTCAGCAGTACTTAATGAAGGTAATTTTTCCTCACCATTTTCATAAACCATTTTTAAGAGATTAAATGGCTTATACTCTATTTCTGATTCCGCTCCATATATTCTCAGTTGCTCATCATAAATATCTAATAACTCTTCATGCTTTTTAATCGGTACGTACGACTTTAATGTTTCTTTTACTGCACTAAATGTTGAATAGTCATTATGACCATATTTATTCGTTAATATTTGTTTCGTAGTATGATTTACTTCATCATGAAAATCCGTTTGCTCATATCTAGAGATCAGTTTGTTAAAATGCTCATCAAATCCAGTCTCTTTTAATATGCTTAATTCAGACCTTAATGATTTTGATAAGACATTAAATTTACCTTCTATTAATCCCGTGCCTAATACGCTCCAAGGTAGTAACTCTCCATCTAGAATTAAAGTTCTAATATTCTCTTTTTCCATAAAGCTACCTAATCGCTCTAATAGCATTGAATACACGCCCGAAACATCAACATTTTTTACACGATATCCATTCCGACTGACTGCATAACATTCTTCAATTGTTTTAGATAAATAGATATTACATCTTGAAACCATATACTTTGGTTGAAGTACAACTTCTTGAACCTTTTTATCTTTAAAGTATTGTAGTCCTTGCTTTAAAGACTCTAAATCATTCGCATTTGTATCCTTATCAGCCGGACTCATCGTACCAGAAATATAATTAATTGAATTTTTTAATACATAATTGAGACGTCGTTTATCTCTTTGATCCAATTCATTTAGATTGATACTTTTTTCTCTTCCTTTGAATAATTCTGGTAATTCTTCTTTATTCACGACATCCTCATCAACTGAAGGAACACTATACAAATATGGGTTATTTGAATATATTCTAATACTAGTCAGTTGATTCCCACTAGCAGCACCAGTATCAATTCCATATTTATTCTTAATACGAATTAATTTCTTACTCGCAACATGACCAAATACATGATAAGGCTGATTTGAAACTGCTTCCTCAGCTAAAAATTGTAATTGCTCCTGAATCGGTTTATTACGATCAATTCGGAATGAACGTTGATGGCGTAATGAATTATTATCCATTTTTCCAATATATTTCTTTTTACATCGAGCATGAGTAATATAATATGAAGGAAAGTCTTCACCTATATAGTGATAAAACTCCTTACTTTCATTAACCAGCTCTAAAAACTTAACTTGGAGCACTTCATCTTTTTCCAACGTTTTAATAGAAGTAAAGTATGTTTCTACTAAGCTCTGATCAATCGAAGAATCTTTTAATTGACCTAATAAATACTTACTAACAAAATTTTCATGATTACCTTTTATAAAATAAAACCATTTGCGGTTTGAATAAATAAACTCAATTATTTCTTTAACTTTGTTCCCTTTATCAATCCAATCTCCTACTAATAGTATGCGGTGATTACTACTTTTCTCTGATTCTATTATTTGATTATTTTGAACCGTGAAACCAGCTTTCGATAATAGCTTTTGAAATGTGAGAACCTGTTCATGAATATCCCCTACGATTGTATATTTGTATTTTGTAGGCAGCTTTCGAGAAATATACTCCTCCATATTATCCACTTTAATCTCAAATTCAGTCGGATTAAGAAAATTCTTCTGACGAATACGATGTATATTTCGATAATTACTTCTTTTTATATTTGGAATTACTTCTGTTCGAAGACGTCTTACATGATTATCAATTAATTTCTTTGATCGGTCTGAAGAATAGTACTCACGTATATTTTTATAGTCAAATAATACTAAATCAACATTATATGAATTTTGATTTGCGATCTCTACAACTTGATCACGGAATGATTCTGATAGTCCAGTTGTATCGACAATTACAAATTCTGCATTAATGGGGAATGTTGTAACCATCTTTAATTTAGTAAATAGTAATTCAAATGCTTGTTCACTCGCCTCGAGCATAATCGTACTATGTTTATCAAAATCTTCCCCTAATATTTCTCGTCTAATATCATCAGATGATAAATACTGTATATTTGTTTTATAATTTCTCGACTCGTCTCTATAAGATAAAGATAGAATTAAAATTTTTTTTGCAAAAGTCGATTTTCCACATTCACTAGAGCCTACTAAAAGAAAAACCGTATGAACATTTGTTGAGATTTTCATTCCTGATGCTCCTTTACTTTTTGCTTCGTTATAACAACTGCCTGAGAAAGTGAGATTCCGTCTACACGATCTCCTACATCCGAGAATGTATACGTATATGTCGTATTACTTAAGATTGAATCAATCCATTTAACGAAATCTTCTTTTGTCATTTCCCATTTATGATCATCATGCCTAAATCCATCTAATTGGTATAGATTATTAAACTCTGCATTTGGAGTCGTTATGATGAAATTCTCAAAATTAACATAAGATAGTACGCTCTTTATTAAATTGGTAGCATCCTTAACACTCATATGTTCAACAACTTCAGTTAGCAATACATCAACATTCAAATCGTTGTCGTAAAACTCTAGAAAGTGAGATAAAGACTCATAGATTGCAATATTTTCAATCACTTTGTTATTTATTTTATATTTCAATCGTTCTCTTATTTCGGCATCAATATCAATTGCGAAATAATCATACTCACTGATTTTTTGACTATAAGGAATTGCATACGCTCCCTCACCACAACCAATATCAAGAATAGAACGCTCAAATTTTAACTGTTCTGAAATCCACTCTTGGCGCTGTCTTGCAGTATTTCCAAATTTAAAATCGATATCATAATGATTTGTTTTTTCAAGTTCATTTTTAAATGCAAGAAATTTTTTACGACTATTTAACACATTTCTATTAAATAAATAACGTATATAATAAGGTGCATCAATGACTTGCATACTAATTATATATTTTCTTATAACATCGTCTGTAAAATCGATATACTCATCTGAAACGATGCTCAAGAAAACTAACATGGAATTTCTATAGATTATTGGTAATTTAATAAAAAAAAGAGAGGTAAAATTCACCTCTCCTTAACCAGTTTCTTCTATTATATATATACTTAGTTTAAAGTTCTTAATAAATTAGCCATCTCAATTGCCGAAATACCAGAATCCCAACCTTTATTACCAGCTTTCGTGCCCGCTCTTTCAATTGCTTGTTCAATATTTTCTGTCGTTAATACACCAAAAATAACAGGGATACCAGTTTGTAGAGTAATAGCTGCAACCCCTTTTGCCACTTCGTTACATACGTAATCATAATGAGTAGTTGCCCCACGAATAACTGTTCCAAGCGTAATAATCGCATCGTATTTTTTTGAATCTGCTAGTTTTTTTGCAACTAATGGAATTTCAAATGCTCCAGGTACCCAAATAACATCAACGTCTGATTCTTCTACACCATGACGATATAGTGCATCTTCTGCACCACCAAGTAGTTTTGATGTAATAAATTCATTAAAACGTCCTACAATTACAGCAACTTTAAGTCCAGATCCTACTAAATTTCCTTCAAATTTCATCTTAATCTCTCCCATTTTTTAATAGTGTAATAAATGTCCCATTTTTTCAATTTTAGTAATTAAATATTTTTCGTTTTCCATTTTCATCTCAGTTTGAATTGGCACTCGATTATTAATCTGTATTCCGTGAGATTTTAACGCATCTATTTTAACTGGATTATTAGTTACTAAATCTATACTCTCAATGCCTAAATCTTTTATAATTTGAGCACTTATCGCATAATCTCTTAAATCTGAATCAAATCCTAAGTTTAAATTTGCTTCAACAGTATCAAAGCCTTCTTCCTGTAACTTATATGCTCTTAACTTATTAAGTAAGCCAATCCCTCTGCCTTCTTGTCGCATATAAACAATTACGCCTTTGCCTGCTTCTTCAATCATCGATAATGTTGATTGTAACTGAGGTCCACAATCACAACGACATGAGCCAAATACATCACCTGTTAAACATTCCGAATGAATACGTACAAGCACTGGTTCACCATCGTCAACTTTACCTTTTACAATCGCAATATGCTCTTTACCATCGATCTCATTTGTATAACCAATCATCTTAAAATCACCAAAATCAGTTGGTAATTTAATTTCAACTTCTCTTTTTACAAGTTGTTCAGTTTCTTGTCTATAATGAATTAAATCTTTAATTGTTATCATTTTTAAATTAAACTTGTTTGCTATTTTGATTAAATCGGGTACTCTTGCCATAGTTCCGTCGTCATTCATAATTTCACAAATAACACCAACTTCTTTCGATCCGGCCATTCGAGCTAAATCTACTGCCGCTTCAGTATGTCCCGGTCTCTCAATAACGCCTCCGTTTTTAGCGACTAGAGGAAACATATGCCCAGGTCTTCTAAAATCTGCTCCAGTTGATTCATCATTTAACATTTGTAAAACAGTATGTGAACGCTCAAATGCTGAGATACCAGTAGTAGAATCGATATGATCAATACTTACCGTAAAGGCAGTTCCATGTGAATCTGTATTGTTTGTTACCATTTCATATAAATCCAGTTTTTTGGCTATCTCTTCAGAAACAGGTGCACATATTAAACCGCGACCATGTGTTGCCATAAAATTTATATTTTCAGGAGTTGCAAATTCTCCGATAACAACAAAATCGCCTTCATTCTCTCTATCTTCATCATCACAAACAATAATAATTTTTCCATTTTTCAAATCTTCAATTGCTTCTTCTATTTTAGAGAACATGATCTTACTCCTTTATATATAGCCATTTTGAGATAAAAATGAAGTTGTTATTGCAGAACTCTTTTTCGTCTCATTCATACCAAGCATTTTTTCAACATACTTACCTAATAAATCAAACTCAATATTAACAACGTCTCCCGTTTTTTTACTGCCTAAGATGGTATGTGATCGGGTATGAGGAATTAAAGAGATTGTTACAATATCAGTTTCAACTTCAAATATTGTTAAACTTGTACCATCAATCGTTATACTGCCTTTTTGTAGGCAATATTTAGCAAACGAACTTGGAATAGTAATTTTATACATTACTGCGTTTTCCATTGCATTTACAGATATAATTTTACCTGTGCCATCAATATGACCCGATACAATATGTCCACCAAACCTTCCATTTGCAGCCATTGCCCGCTCTAAATTTACTTTTTGGTTTGAAACCAAAGTACTTAGATTCGACGCTTGAAACGTTTCAGGCATGACATCAACAGAAAATTCATTTTTAGTAAAATCCGTAACGGTTAAACACACTCCATTTACAGAGATACTATCTCCTAAATGAACATCCTCTAAAATGACTGGTGCCTCAATTGTTAGCAATAAAGTTTTACCTTTTTTTACGATATTTTTTACTGTTCCTATTTCCTCAACGATTCCAGTAAACAAGTTTTTTCACCTCATTTCGAAAAAGCACATTACACTCAAGCCCTTTAAATGACTTTATAAGATCTATCTCTAATTTCATAAATAGTTGATCCACCTTATCACACCTTCTAATTCAAATTAATTTGAAAAAGTGAAAAGCCCCTTAGAAAACTCCTAAGGGGCAATAGATGTTTAAGAAAGGATGCATACTTAAATAAACGCTAGTACAATATGAACTATTAAAAGACAATATTGTAGCACGTCTATTGTTGTACAAATAAAATATGTACAACGAACTAAGCCTATACGGATAGTATTTTTGAAAAAACAAATAGCCATACCGTATATGCACTCCATCCTTCTCCCATCCAGACTATACTGTCGGCTCTAGATTCTAACTAGATCAGCAACATATAAAAAATCTATATGAAGCTCACGGGCTTAGTATAAAAATATACAACACCGCCGGTTGGGAATTTCACCCGACCCCGAAGGACACTAATTATCAAATTTGGTTTCATTATAACTAGCAATTATTTGATTGTAAAGAATTTAAGATTCTATTTCTTTTAAAACGATCTAATAGAAAAGATAATTTAAGCGAAAAAACCTTATAAAATATGGAAAATTCCACACTCGATTTAGTTAAAAATTTTTTTATTTTTTTCTACTAAATTTAATCACCTTGCTATATATATTTTTTTGCAGCCAATACAAAAGTGTATAAATATTAATATCAAAGTAATTTCAGAAATTATTAGTTCATGCAATTAATGTAGACATTAAGACTTACAAATTCCAGAATTACGTTTAATTAATAATACAATTGAATTGTTTTTTCATTTGTATAAAATCAGATTTTTCATTATTTATTTATAGCAAGAAGTAATAAACTCCACTTAACAATGCTCCTATAATCATTAGGATATCAGAAATAGAAAGATGTAAACCTGATAACTACAAAAAAATATTTAATTCTAAAATAACAAAAGGCCTTTCATCTGCACTAAAAAAGCAATAGCTTCATCGTATACCAATCTGAAAAAAACGTGTAAAACTTGAGTAAATATCCATATAAAAATAATAATAAATATACAATAAGTAGAATTATTATAAAAAATTTTTTCAAAAAAAGAAACTTCTTTTAATAGAAGTTCCCTCTCTTATCCATTATTCATTTCCAACTTGTAAAATTTTTTCATGTTGTTTTAAATCTCTTTTTTGTAGCCAAATAAAGTACACTGAAACTAATATGATCAATATTAATATGACCGGTGAAGAAAATAAAAGTATTCCTAAAAAGCAAATTGCTAGAATACATGAACCCATTTTAAAAAATATGGAATCAAATAATCGGAAACATGCCAATACTCTTAGTAAGGCGTTGCATAGGAAGAATGCATTTGCAATTGCTACAAGTGTTTGAATGCTTAGGAAGTCATTAAAATAAAGAATAAATACAATTATGTGAATGCAAAACAAACTAAATAACGATCGAGTTGCCACATTATTTTTATTTTTAAAAGAAAGCCATGAAGGTAATAAACCGTTTTTGGCTTGATCGGCGATTAGCCGTGATACTGCTCCTATTACTAGGAGAACCGTACTAATACAAAGAGCAATTGTAATTGATGAAATAATCGGAGTTGACCAACTTCCAAATAAACTCTGAAGTAACGGTGCTAATGATTGATCCATCATATTTCCATTTTTAGAATGAATCCACTGGAAAGCAAATGCAACGGTTAAACTTACTATTGCTATAATCGAGAAACTTAAGACTACTGCCCTAGGAATTGTTCGTTCTGGCGTTTTTACTTCTAAAGAATAGCTACCGATGACCTCCCACCCGATTAAAGCCCAAAATAATAAAAGTAAACTTTCTCCAAAATCAGAAACAGTAATCGGATTCGATAAAGTAAAGCTCCCATCTACTGTAAATAATGTATGAATACTGCCTACTATAAGTGTCACTACAATGAAACTAGACATAAAAAAGGCAAATTTTCCAACATCGGCAATGCTTCTAGTTAAAATGATATAAACAAAACATAGTATTCCTAAAGCTAGCCACTTTTCATTGAAGAAGCTTTGATTCGTCAGTAGTTGTAGGTAATGCCCTGCCGTACCTGTAACTGCAATTGGTCCCAAACAAACTGCAAGTAAAAAGAAAATAGCTGAAAGGTTTTTTATTTGTGTACCAAATGCACGTTCAACTGCTAATGGTACGCCAGAATCTCCTGGGATAAGCAGACTTAGCTTACCAAACATTAGTGCAAATATTAAACTTAAACCAAGCATAAGAACCCAAGCAAAAATAGCATAATTACCAGCAGTCTCATACACTGCAGGTGGTAAAATGATAATTCCCGAACCTAAAATAGGTCCAATCATTAACCCGCTGAGCAAAAGAAAACCAATTTTTCGATTCCTCATTAATATCCCTCCAATAGTTATTGAAACAAATTGTAATCTCGTATACTTTAATTATATGAACCGACCTATGATCGGTAAAATGAATAGTTATGATATAAACCATAGTAAAATCCGATACTTAGGAGGTTATTATGGAAATCCGTCATTTAATTACGTTTAAGTCAATTGTGGATATGGGTGGGTTCTCTAGAGCTGCGGTCCATCTCGGATATGCACAATCTACAGTTACTGCACATATACAAGCACTTGAGCAAGAGTTAGGAGTACCTTTATTTGACCGTTTAGGTAAAAAGGTTCATCTGACTGAAGTCGGTGAGAACTTTTTAGTTCACGCAATCGAAATGATTCAGCTCTATACAAAAGCAAAAGATGTATTCCAAATGGAAAATGAAGAGGTATCCACGTTAAAGATTGGAGCTCCTGAATCTTTAACAATCTATCGTCTTCCACAAATTATTCAAGCATTTCGATCACAAAACCCGAAAGTAAATATTATGATGAAATCTGGATCATGTTGGGAATTACAAGATGAATTACGTCGAGGTGATCTAGATATTGGTTTCTTCCTACAAGCCCCATTAACGGATTCAGATTTGTATACGGAAACACTAATTGAAGAACCACTTGTCATTTTACTACCTCCAACTTCTGATACTAGAACACTTTCAACGTTTACACTAAATGCGAATGAAAATATAATTCTCACAGAACAAGGTAGTTATCGTGATTATTTTGAAGCATTTTTAAGAAGTAAAGGGATCGCAACTGAGTCTGGAATGGAATTTTGGAGTGTTGAGGCAATTAAGCAATGTGTCATGTGTGGACTTGGTATATCCATACTCCCACTCGTAGCAGTTCAAAATGAAATGCAACAACAAAAACTAAAAGTCATAAATTGGGATACAAATTTAGGAAGTGTATCTACGATCATGTCATGGCATAAAAACAGATGGCAATCCCGTGCTGCTAGAAAATTTATGGAAGTTGTTAGAGAACAGTCATCTTTATGGAATCAGTCTATCAAAAGCTAGTTTTTACTTTGGAGTTATCGTCCGGACATATAGTTTAACTTTATTGATCAAATTTTTTTGAAAAATATTCGGCCTAATCCTTGAAAATTTATTGTTTATTAATATGGTTTTAGTGGATTTTGTTTTGTTTTAGTTGTTTCTCAGTCCATTTTATTGTTATTTTTTCTATTTTTTTGATGCATTTACTCTATACCATCATGTTTCGAGACTTAATTTGCAGTTATGCTGATTTTATTGCTGATACCACTTTTTTATTTGCACTTCCCCATTCAACGTCATGAAAAAAAGCTAGCCCCTGACTAGCTTTTTTATTATACCGTCTGCCTTTCAATTAATTTAATCGCTATCTCCTCTTGATTAATGACAGAATCAATCGCTTGTATAAAAAGTTTCTTCCCTATTTCTCGTAATGGAATTTCGACTGTTGTTAACTTCATTACTTTTGCAATTGGTTGATTATCGAACCCAATTATCGCTAGATCATGAGGAATAGCGATTCCACAATCATTACAGCAAGTCTGCACACCCGCTGCCACTTGGTCACTTGTTACTAACAAAGCTGTTGGTCTCTCTTTTAAATTTAATAAAGATTGGACGATTCTTTCACCATCTTCAAAATAGTAACAATTATCGAATACGAAATCGTTATTTAGTGATTCATTATATTTATTATGAAAATCAATATAGGCAGATTCTCTTTGTTTACTATTCTTGCCTGTTCTACGGCCAATACTATAACCGATTTTCCGATGTCCTTTTTGATATAAATATTCTAATGCAATCATGAAGCAATTGTATTGATCAATAAATGTTGAGGAAACCCCCGTATTTCTCGTATCTTCAAATAATACTATTTGTCCATATTGCTTATAATTCTCGATCATTTCAATCGAACAAATTCTAGAACAAATAATGAGCGAATCTATTTGTTTATGCTGCAGCATCTTTAAAGCCTCAATTTCTCTCTTCTCCTCATAATTTGATTGAAATAGTACTAACTTATAATTATTTTTTATCGCTTCGTTAGCAATTCCATCAATTAGCAATCCAAAGTACGGATGTTGCGAGAACGGTATAACCACTCCAATTAGGTTCGTTTTGCCTTTGCTTAAATTGACTGCATTTTGATTTCGTTGATAATTTGTTAACTCAATTGCATTTAAAACTGCTTTTCTTTTTTCCTCACTAACGTATGGTTCATCATTTAAAACTCGTGAGACTGTTGTAACCGAAACGCCGGCAATCCTCGCAATTTCTTTAATATTAGACATTTCCTCACCTTTTCTAAACTTTTTCTTGCTCTGAAACTAGTTCCATACTTTACGATGTTCTAAATCATAAAAAGGAGGTACGAATATGCAAATACTTTTTGGTTTACTTTGTTTACTATTTATGTGTAGTTCAATTTTATTTTTCGCTTTCTTTGCTATCATACAACAAGAAAAGAAACGAGTTAAGTAATGCAGGCAAAACTTAAAACAATCGCTTCAACAATTACCCTCCTTGTCCTATATTACATAATCCTTTAAAAAAGCTCCTATTTTCCATGAATACTCTAACTTTACTATGTAAATAATAAAATAGGTTAGTAATTAAAGGAGGTATTATGATGGATACTGAAAGAGCCTTAGAAATCGTAGCTGCACCTGGTATGATTAATGTAACTTGCGATGGAGTACCTGTTTATATTCAGCATGTTAATAAAAATGAGGGTACAGCAAGAATTTATCCTCTTGATCAACCACAAAATGATAAAGAAGTATCATTAAGTCACTTAAAAGAACATTAAATGATAAAAAAGTCCCGAAAATAAACCTCTATTATGGAGGTTTATTTCATTTTCGGGAAAAAAGCCCAATTTTATAACTATTTAGTCTGATTTCAACTGAAACCTTTAGGAATATAGAGCTTAATGAGTGCAGTATTACTTATGGCATAACTATTAACTAGTTTATTTTTACCAAACACCTAGGTATTGGGTAATAAGTCAAATTTACTACTTATTTAAAAAAAATTTGAAAAAAAAGTCGAAAAATTGTTTGAATATTTCTATAAGTGTGTTATCATAAAAATCACTTAAGAGAGACAAATTGTTATATTACTTCGGAGCTAATTGTCAGAATTTTCTATTTTTTAATGTAAAATTAGAAAATACTAAACTTTCTTAATAGAAAATTAAAAAACTACCAAAAAAGATTAGAGGAGGCTCATATGAATTTATTTCGAAAAAAATCAGTTACAAGCAGTTCGCCTAGTTCACTTAAACAAGTTCTAGGGGCGTTTGATCTTACAATGTTAGGTATCGGTGCCATCATCGGTACAGGTATATTCGTTTTAACTGGTGTAGCAGCAGCTGATTATGCAGGTCCAGCACTTGTTCTTTCATTTATTATCGCAGGTTTAGCTTGTACATTCGCCGCACTTTGTTACTCTGAATTTGCCTCTATGATTCCAGAGGCTGGTAGTGCTTACACTTATAGTTATGTTGCTTTTGGTGAAGTTATTGCTTGGATATTAGGTTGGGATATGGTACTAGAGTATGGACTTGCCTCTTCAGCAGTAGCAAGTGGATGGTCTGGATATTTCCAAAGTTTATTACATGGTTTTGGAGTAAATCTTCCAACAGCTTTAACAAGTGCATTTGATCCATCTAAACATACTTTTATTGATTTACCAGCAGTAATCATTGTTTTACTTGTAACGTTCATTCTTACTAGAGGTGTTAGAGAATCAGCAAAACTTAACACGATTATGGTAATTGTAAAATTAGCAGTAGTAGCACTTTTCATCGTAGTTGGTGTTTGGTACGTTCAACCGCATAACTGGACTCCATTTATGCCAATGGGATTCCATGGGGTAACAGCTGGTGCTGCAGTAGTAGTATTTGCTTACTTTGGATTTGATGCAGTATCAACTGCAGCTGAGGAAGTTAAAAACCCTCAACGTAACTTACCAATCGGTATTATCTCAGCTTTAACAATTTGTACAATCTTATATATTGTCGTTTCATTAATTCTTACTGGTATCGTTCCGTTTGATCAATTAGGTGTTAAAGACCCTGTTGCTTTTGCACTAGCATTTATTCACCAAGATTGGGCAGCTGGTTTCATTTCACTTGGCGCAATCATCGGTATTACAACTGTATTAATCGTAATGATGTTTGGACAAACACGTCTATTCTATGCAATCAGTAAAGACGGTTTATTACCAGGTAAATTATCAAAAGTTAATAAGAAAACTTCAGTTCCTGTAACAAGTACTTGGGTAACTGGCGGACTAGTTGCTTTATTCGCTGGCTTAATTCCATTAAACAAATTAGCTGAATTAACAAATATCGGTACTCTATTCGCTTTCTCTGCTGTTTCTCTTGGTGTTCTAGTATTAAGAAAAACTCGTCCAGACTTAAAGCGTGGATTCAAAACTCCTTGGGTACCTGTAGTACCAGTATTAGCTGTTGTATTCTGTGTATATTTAATGCTACAACTTTCATCATTTACTTGGAAAGGTTTCGTAGTCTGGTTAGTAATCGGTTTAGTAATTTATATCACATACGGATATAAAAATTCTAAACTAAACGGTAAAAATAAGTTTGATAAGGATTCAAATCAAACTGCATAAGTAATGAAATCCCACTATAGTAACCTATAGTGGGATTTTTTTGTTCGTTACATATTTTCCTTAACAATCTAGAATAATTATAGATATCTACAGCAAAAACAGATTTACTTTATGATATGATACGACTTAAGAAATTTTATTTTCGAATGAACAGGAGCTGTTAAAATGTTCCCATTAAAAAATTATTATGAATCATTTATTAAAAAAGATCTTATTGGAGTGAAAAGAGAGATTGCATTAAAACGACTAAGTAATTTACTTGCTTGTCAAAAGATTAGTAAAGATACGAAGGAAGTTGTACATATTCGCTATTTTACTTGTACTGAAACACTTCAGCCTACTGACACTTATTTAGGTACAATTGCAGTGAAGTTTCAAAATGGTTATGTAGTTGAAACAGCAATTTCACTTCCTAAGGAAAAATAATTCATTTATTAAAACTTACTTCTAGGTATAAGCCTAATTACATAATAGACTAGTTTCATAGTTGGCAAAAAAACATACGATACATTATCCACCTCTCCTAATTGTAATTTTCAATTAGTTACATGACCCTAAGGGAGTTATCCCTTAAATATCGTATGAAGGAGGTCAAATGTATGAGTACTGGACATCACGGACACCATCTTAACGGTTTTGCTTTAATCGTTGTTCTATTTATCTTATTAATCATTGTTGGAGCAGCTTGCTGGTCTGGACATGACGGATATGGATATGGACATCACTGGTAATCTTTAAAAACTATAAAACTCCTGTTAAATTTTAACAGGAGTTTTTTTATACATAAAAAAGCTTGTACTTGATTATGTATACTCAAGTATACTTCTGTTAATAATATGGTAGGTTTCAATTATTAATGTAGAGGAGGTTATGTTATGAATAAACAACGAGCTCAAGAAATTGCTTCTTCACCTGAAATGGCTAATGTGACATATAATGGAGTACCAATTTACATTCAACATGTTGATGAAACAAATGAAACTGCTAGAATCTATCCGCTAGGTCAACCAGATCGAGAGGAAGAAGTTTCAATCAATAGTTTGTCAGAACATTAATTCTTGAGTAAAAAAACAAACCTCTTTGTTGTGAGGTTTGTTTTTTATTGTTTCTCATTTTACCAAGACAAGCTTTCAATTAAACTGCATTTAAGGCATTCTTGTATCGTATCTTTCTTCTGGAAATCGTGTACACAATTTTTTTGAATTGTGCTCAATTCGATTTTTAACTGACTCATATTTCTTTCCAAATTCTTTATTTCTTTTATGATTTCTTCTACCCTATTCATATAAGGCTCACACCCTTATTGATAGATTTCTCCGCCCTGTTTTCTAAATTCGAGCGCTTTTTCTTTCATTCCTTCTTCAATGATTGAATCATTCTGAAGTTCTTCTTGTTTTACTTTATCTCGAATATCTTGTGAGATTCTCATACTACAGAATTTTGGACCACACATTGAACAAAAATGCGCTGTTTTAGCTCCTTCAGCAGGTAATGTTTCATCGTGATATTCAATTGCTCTTTCAGGATCAAGGGAAAGATTAAACTGATCACGCCATCTAAATTCAAATCTTGCTTTTGAAAGTGCATCATCTCTTTTTTGTGCACCAGGGTGTCCTTTTGCTAAGTCAGCTGCATGCGCTGCTATTTTGTATGTAATAACACCTACTCTTACATCTTCTTTATTTGGAAGACCTAAATGCTCTTTCGGAGTTACATAACAAAGCATTGCAGTACCAAACCAACCAATCATTGCTGCACCGATTGCTGATGTAATATGATCGTAGCCAGGCGCAATATCAGTCGTTAACGGTCCTAATGTATAAAATGGCGCTTCTTGACAAATTTCTAATTGTTTATCCATATTCTCTTTAATTAAGTGCATTGGTACATGTCCTGGTCCTTCAATCATAACTTGAACATCGTGTTTCCAAGCAATTTTCGTTAACTCACCCAGTGTTTCTAACTCAGCGAATTGTGCTTCATCATTTGCATCGGCAATTGAGCCTGGTCTCAGTCCATCTCCTAAAGAGAAGGTTACGTCATAACGCTTCATAATTTCACAAATTTCTTCAAAATGAGTATATAAAAAATTCTCTTTATGGTGAGCTAAACACCATTGAGCCAAAATAGACCCGCCACGAGATACAATTCCTGTCACTCGTTTTGCAGTTAATGGGATATAGCGTAATAATACTCCCGCATGAATCGTAAAATAGTCTACCCCTTGTTCCGCTTGTTCGATTAGAGTATCTCTAAACACTTCCCAGGTTAAATCTTCAGCGATTCCATTAACCTTTTCAAGCGCCTGATAAATCGGAACTGTCCCTACTGGTACCGGCGAGTTTCGGACAATCCATTCACGTGTTGTATGAATATTCTTCCCAGTAGAAAGGTCCATCATCGTATCCGCTCCCCAACGAGTAGCCCATGTCATTTTTTCTACTTCTTCTTCGATTGAAGACGTAACCGCTGAATTACCTATATTGGCATTAATTTTCACATGAAAATTACGACCGATAATCATTGGCTCACTTTCAGGGTGATTAATATTCGATGGAATGACAGCCCTTCCTTTTGCAACCTCATCACGAACAAATTCGGCTGAAACATTCTCTCGAATCGCAATAAATTCCATTTCAGGTGTAATAATCCCTTTACGAGCATAATGCATTTGAGTAATATTTCCATTATCTTTTGCACGTAACGGTTTTCTCTTTAACCCTTTAAATACTTCAACATTATGTTGATCTGACTCTTTTCTATATCCATTATCTTCAGGCTTTATTTCACGCCCTTCATACTCTTCAACATCATTTCGTTCGATTACCCAGTTTTGTCTAATCGCCTTAAGTCCCATTCGAATATCAACTGAGCTAGCTGAGTCTGTGTAAGGTCCACTAGTATCGTATACTCTAACTGGAGCATTTTCTTCTTCGCCAAAAGTGCCAGTTGTTGGACTTAATTGAATCTCACGCATTGGCACCTTAATGTCAGGTCTAGATCCTTCAACATATACCTTCTTACTTCCTGAAAAACTAGACATGATGGAAAAATTCATTTCATTTACAGAATTGTTCATTTGATTTCATTCCCCTTTTTAATTAGTTTAAAAAGGACGAAATCCAATCCATTTAAAGCATGAAAAAAAGCCGGAATCTTATGTTTAAGACCCGGCTAAGTGTTAGCAAAACTACATTAATAATTATGTAATCATTAATGAAAATTTCTAACTTCCCCACGCTGGTATGAACCAGATCAGGTCCTGAGGGTTAAGAAACTTAATCACGTTTCTCTCTCAGCCCAATTAATTGGACACCCCTAGTCAATCTATTAAATTGTTCAAACTAAATATAAACCCATAAATTTAAAATGTAAATGTTTTTATTTCCCTAAATTTTTACAGAAACTCCAAACAAAAAAAATTTTGGTTTTTTTATACTCCTAAAAACACTTGATTTCACTATACTTCAAGCCCAATTTCTGGTAAAAAATTAGACTAGTAAAAATAATTTTAGTATTGAATATTATTTTTTATATGCTATGCTAAGATTAATTTTCATACATATTCATCACTAGGGGATCCCTTGATAAGGGCTGAGAATAAGGTAGTTACTTTTAAACCCTCAAAACCTGAACAGGCTAGTACCTGCGTAGGAAAGTGGCGCATTTTATACTTTTTTCGCGTGTAATGTAACCACTTTCTTTTTTTAGGAAAGTGGTTTTTTTGTTTGAAAAAATTTTGCAAATGAAAGAGGCTGGGCCATGGAACTTATTGCAATTACAGATGATCAGCACTCAGTCGAAGTACTTGCTACAAAAATAATTCAAATAATCGATGCAGTCGACTATGTACATATTCGCGAAAAGTCGAAAACGGCAATTGAGCTACTATCACTCTTAAATCTACTAAAAATAAACAAGGTAGATATGAAAAAAATTGTTTTAAATGATCGTTTAGATATAGCAATTTTCTCTAACCTATCAAATATTCACTTACCGGGACATGGTCTTCCACTTGTTGATGTAAAAGAATATTTTCCTAATTTACGAGTAGGAAAATCAGTTCACACACTTACTGAAGCAATACAGGCAGAAAATGATAAAGCTGACTATATTCTGTACGGTCATTGTTTTGAAACAGAGTGTAAAAATGGATTAACACCTAATGGGATTGAACTAATTCCAGAAATGAAAAAAACGTTAACTATACCAATCTATGCAGTCGGCGGAATATTAC
The DNA here is from genome assembly GCF_002566505.1 of Bacillus sp. AFS077874. Classification (NCBI taxonomy): domain Bacteria; kingdom Bacillati; phylum Bacillota; class Bacilli; order Caryophanales; family Bacillaceae; genus Bacillus; species Bacillus sp. AFS077874. The sequence goes on along the minus strand of NZ_NUYF01000006.1, from coordinate 129,891 downwards.
CTGATCATATCCAAGTTCTAAAAGAGAACGAAATTGATGGTATAGCTGTCATGTCTGGCATATTTTCTGCCCGAAATCCTCTAGAAGCTGCGCTGCAATATTTTGAAAGGTGCAAATTCGCTTATGAACAAGAAATTTAATGTTGTAGTAATTGGTGGTGGAATAATAGGTTGTTCCATTGCTTATTATCTAGCGAAAGAAAATATTCATGTCGCAGTTCTTGAAGGACAACAAGTTGGACAGAAAACAACTAAGGCAGCTGCTGGAATGCTTGGTGCCCATTCCGAGTGGGATCACTCCGAGTCGTTTTTTACTTTTGCTAGAAATAGTCAATTAACTTATTTTCACCTTCAAGAAGAATTAAAAGAATTATGTGGAATTGATATTGAACTTAAAAAAGGTGGCATTTTCAAACTAGCTTATACAGATTTAGAAAAAAAACAATTAACTCCGCTACTCACTCAAACTTCGGCACTTTGGTATAACCAGGAGGAGTTAAAAAAACAGATACCTGGCATTCATCCAAACATCATTGGAGCAGCTTATATTGAAGACGATGTGAATGTATTACCTGTTTCTGTCTGTAATGCGTTTTGCAAAAGTGCTCAAATTTTAGGTGCATCTATTTTTGAATATACACATGTATTTCAGATTCAAAAAAATGATTCACATTATTTAATTAAAACAACAAATGGCGATTTTGAAGCAAAAACTATTGTGGTTGCAAGTGGCGTTTGGAGTAATTCATTGTTTGGACAGCTTGGATTACAGCACGAAATTATTCCCGTTAAAGGTGAATGCATCTCGGTCAAAAGTGAAAAGGTTGCATTAAAGCATACTCTCTTCCATGAACAAAATTATATTGTTCCAAGGAATGACGGCCGCCTTGTCATCGGAGCTACCATGGTTGATAACGAATGGAATGAGAACCCTAGCTTAAGGGGGATTGAGTCATTAATACAAAGCGCTAAAAAAATGCTTCCCGAAATTGATGACATGAAAATTGATTCATTTTGGGCAGGATTACGACCGCGAACTCTCGACTATAATCCCTTTATTGGAACTCATCCAGAAGAGGATCAAATCTTATTTGCGACCGGCCATTTTCGAAATGGAATATTGCTTGCACCAGCAACTGGAAAATTAATTCGAGATTTGATCCTTAAGCGGAAAGTCAATCGTAACTGGATCGAAGCATTTAAAATCAATCGTTAATTTTAACTCTTTGGGGGTGTAATCTTTTGGAAATAAGATTAAACGGAAAGAATATTGATATTTCGAGCGAAACCTGTACAATTCAGGATCTGCTGAATGAATATCAATTAGAAAACCGAATTGTTATTGTCGAGGTAAATAAAGAAATTATTTATAAGGAACAGTATTCGTTAACTCATCTCTCTAACGGAGATTCTGTAGAATTAATACATTTTGTAGGTGGTGGCTAATTATGTTAAAAGTAGGAAATCATACGTTTCATTCAAGATTATTATTAGGAACAGGAAAATACCCTTCATTTGAAGTCCAGAAAGAAGCTGTTGAAGTATCGGAAGCCGAGATCCTAACTTTTGCTGTTAGAAGAATGAATATTTTTGAGGAATCTCAACCAAATTTTCTTGAACAATTAGATCTAACGAAATATAAATTATTGCCAAATACAGCTGGTGCAAAAACTGCTGAAGAGGCAGTTAGAATTGCACGATTGGCAAAAGCGTCAGGCTTGTGTGATATGATCAAGGTAGAAGTAATTGGGTGTGATAAATCATTATTACCTGATCCAATCGAAACATTGAAGGCATCAGAAATGTTATTAAACGAAGGCTTTATTGTATTACCTTATACTTCCGATGATGTTGTGCTAGCAAGAAGACTAGAAGAACTTGGTGTACATGCGATTATGCCAGGTGCATCTCCAATCGGTTCCGGAAAAGGAATTATTAATCCATTAAATCTTAAATTCATCATTGAGCAATCGAATGTTCCTGTTATAGTAGATGCCGGAATCGGGTCTCCAAAAGATGCAGCTTTTGCGATGGAACTAGGTGCTGATGGAGTCCTTTTAAATACTGCAGTTTCTAATGCGAAAGATCCTGTAAAAATGGCCGTTGCAATGAAGCTTGCTATTGAAGCAGGAAGGCTTGGTTATGAGGCAGGAAGAATTGAAGAAAAAAATTATGGTGAAGCTAGTAGCCCAATCACAGGGTTGGTGAATTCTTGACAAACCGTTATGCAAAGCAAGAATTATTTTTAGGAAGAGATCACCAATCAAACTTACAAAAAGCCAGTGCCATTATTATTGGTGTAGGTGCACTAGGCTCATCAATAGCAGAAATGCTTGTAAGAGCAGGAATTGGAAATATAACAATTGTTGACCGTGATTACGTTGAATGGAGTAATTTACAAAGGCAATCTCTTTATACTGAAGAAGATGCTAGAAATAAACTACCTAAAGTAATTGCAGCTAAAAATCGGCTTCAACAAATTAATAGTGAAGTGTCCATTACTAGTTTAATAACAGATATTACTAGTCTTAATATTGAAGAGCTGATTAAAGGTCAAACAATCATACTAGATGCAACAGATAATTTTGAAACTAGAATGGTAGTGAATGATGCAGCAATTAAGCATGGGATTCCTTTTATTTTTGGTGCGTGTGTTGGAAGCTATGGCCTCTCGTTTCCAATTATTCCAGGAAAAACTCCTTGTCTTAACTGTTTATTAAATCATATACCAACTTTAAATATAACTTGCGATACAGTAGGAGTAATCAGTCCAATTGTGCAAATGATTGCTGCCTACCAAGTAACCTATGCCATGCAATATCTTACTAACTATGAACTTTTACCAATCTTACAATCGATTGATGTTTGGAAGCATGAAAAGTCTGATATAAACATCGAAAAATTAAAAAATAAAAATTGTCCAACATGTGGCTCTATAAGAAGTTACCCATTTTTAAAAGATGATGACCATATGAAGTCATATGTTTTATGTGGAAGAGATGCAGTCCAACTAAGAGTATCATCTTCTAAAAACCCAACACTAACTAACCTGTCTGAAAGATTACAAGGGTTAGTAAATGATTTGATTGTAAATCCTTATTTATTGTCATGTACTTATGAAGATCATCGCATTGTTTTATTTAAAGACGGTCGAGCGATCATTCACGGTACAAAGGAACCATCTGTTGCTAAAGAACTCTATCGCAAAGTTTTAGGTTAAAATAGAAAAAATACCCTTTCAAAGACTAATAATTTACTAGTCTTTGAAAGGGCTACTTATAAACAATCTCTAAAAATTAATTAGACTCATTCCCTACTGAACTTGCTAATGTTAAGCTAGATTCTTCATCGATTGGAAATTCAATAACTGTTCTTCCAACATTAATACAGCAGCTATCATGGAAGGAATCAAACGCTGAGTTAATATCATCCAACTTAATTCGATCTAAAACTAGATCATCGAGATTAAATTTTCCATCTAAATATAGTTTAGAAATGATTGGGAAGTCTCTAAAAGGTTGCGTATCACCGTAAAAGCTACCTTTAAGAATCTTTCCAACACGGTGAAAACCATTAGCTGGTAAATTAAGAACTTTAGACGGATTAAAGGCACCAACAACTACTACTGTTCCCCCTTTTCTTGTTCCTTTCCAAGCACTTTCAGCCGCATTTGTATTTCCTGTACAATCAATCGCATAGTTAACACCAAATCCACCTGTTAATTCTTTAAGTCTTTCTTCAGCATTTTCTTCAGTAACATTGATTGTATGTGTCGCTCCAAACTTTTTCGCGATTTCAAGATTAGATTCTTTTACATCACAAGCAATAATTTTAGACGCACCAGCAATTTTAGCTCCTTGAATGGCATTAACTCCTACTCCACCAATTCCGAAAACAGCTACGGATGAACCTGGCTTTACACCAGCAGCATTGACAGCCGCACCATAACCAGTTGCAACCCCACAACCAATTAAGGACGCTTGTGCAAGGGGCATTTCATCAGGAATTTTTACACATGACATTTCAGGGACAACTGTATATTCAGCAAAAGTAGATAATAGAGAATTATGGTAAACCTTTTCTCCATCACAACTTAATCTAGAAGTCCCATCAAGTAATGTGCCATCAAACATAGGACCAAAAGCTGATTCACATAAATGAACATCCCCTGTTATACAAAACTCACATGTTCCACAATACGGAACCCAACTTAAAGCTACTTTATCACCAGGTTTTACATTTTTTACATTTGGACCAACAGCTTCAACAATTCCTGCACCTTCATGTCCAAGAATAGTTGGGATTGGTGTTGTTTTATCATCTAATGCGTTTAGATCACTATGGCAAACACCAGTTGCTACTATTTTAACAAGTACTTCATTCGCTTTAGGCTCTGCTAGTTCAACCTCTTTTATAATAAGTGGCTCACCATGTCCGGTCATTACTGCTGCATTTATTTTCATCTTTTTTCACCCTTCTATTTTAGTAAGCAAACCAAATTGCTTTTGTTTTTGTGTAAGATTGTAATGAATGAATAGCATATTCTTTACCCCAGCCACTTTGTTTCCATCCACCAAATGGACTTGCAAAGTCATAACAACCATACTTATTAACAAATACCATTCCAGCCTCTAATTTCTTAGCCACGCGATTCGCACGAGAAACATCATTTGTCCATAAGCCGGCAGCTAAACCATAAATTGTGTCATTTGCCATTTCAACGACCTCTTCTTCAGTGTCGAATGGAATGACACAAAGGACAGGACCAAAAATTTCTTCTTGAGCAATCGTCATTTTATTATGTACGTCTGCAAAAATAGTTGGGCGAACAAAATAACCGTTAGCATTTTCACCTGTTAGGTCTCTTTCTCCACCGGCTGCCAGACGCGCGCCTTCTTCTATTCCGCTCTTAATATACTTTAAAATACTTTCCATATGTGCTTCTGAAATTTGAGCACCTTGATTTGACTCTGGATCAAATTGGTCTCCTAATTTATAACTGTTTGCATATTCAGCTAAGCGACTAACTGCTTTTTCATAAATATCACGTTGGACAAATAATCTTGTTGGTGCAGAGCATTTCTCACCTTTATGAGTAAATAATCCATAGAAAGAACGTTCAATTGCTGCATCCACATCTGGAGCATCGCTGAAAATAATGTTTGGAGATTTCCCTCCAAGCTCAAGCGTAACTGGTTTAAGATTTGAATCTGCAGAATCGTGAACAAGCTGCTTTCCAACACCTGTACTACCAGTAAATGAAACTTTATCAACGTCCATATGACGAGAAATATATGAACCTATTTTTCCTTTACCTAGTATTAGATTAAGAACACCAGGTGGTAAAATATTGGCTTCATGAATGATTTCAAATAGTCTAATAGCCGAAAAAGATGTCGTACTAGATGGCTTTAAGATTACCGTGTTTCCCATAGCTAGAGCTGGCGCAAGTTTCCATGCAGCCATATCGATTGGAAAGTTAAACGGGACGATTTGGCCGCAAACACCAATCGGGTCTCTTGTTGTTACACTCAAAAAGTCACCTTCAACAGGGTTATTTTCACCATAATATTTATCAGTCCAGCCTGCATAATATTCGAACATTTCTAATGCTTCCTGAACGTCGTCATTATAAGCTTCTGTATATAATTTTCCGTTATCCAGTGCTTCTAAAGTAGCTAATTCTGCTTGATGTTCTTTCATCAACTCACTAATTCTACGTAGAATCTTTGCTCTTTCTTTACGTGTTACTTTACGCCAAGGACCGTGATCAAAAGCAAAACGCGCAGCTTCAACTGCTTTATCAATGTCTTCTTTTGTTGCACCTTGAATTTTTCCAATTACCTGTCCGTTTGCTGGATTAATCGATTCAAGCTCTTCCCCATTACTGCTATCTACCCATTCACCATTAATATATAATTTCTTTGATTCTAGTAACCACTCTTTTGCCCATTCCAATTTTGGCTGATCGATACCTTCAAAATGTTTTTTATTCTCTACTTTAGTCAATTACAAGTCCTCCTCTATGTAATAATGCCTTTACATCATTCTTACTTTTTTCTTTCATTAATTTTGAAACAACCGAATATCCATGCTTTTCCTTTAATTCAACTACTGAAGGAATTAAGCTATTTGCGTACTCTTTACATTTTTCTTTATTTACTTTTATATCTTCCAAACACTTCTCGTTAAATAAGATCAAGGACTTTTCTAGCATTTTCATAGCATCTAAAATATTTGCACCAGCTGCACCTTCAAAGATATTTAAATTTAATTCGCCATGCTCTAAAGTTGCCTGTACAACTCTGTCACAGCCTAAAACCTGAAAACAGCTTTGGATCAAGGTTTCAGGTATTACTGGATTCACTTTTCCAGGAAAGAAAGATGAACCAGCCATTACAGATGGCAAAATGATTTCAGAAAAACCAGCTTCTGGTCCAGAAGATAAAAGTCTTAAATCTTTCCCCATCTTGATTAAACATGTTGCAAGTAATGCTAATTGATTCGAAACGTTTGCTAGATCATCTATGTTTTGTGCAGCATCAATTAAATTTTCACGCTTTTGAAGCTGATACCCAGTTATTTTAGAGAGATTATGAATAACTAAATCTTGGTACGCTTTTGATGCGCCAGTACCAGTTCCAATTACGGTGCCACCTAAGTTTACTTTTTTGAGTTCCATCACACTCTGTTCAAGTAAATGATGTCTTCTCGATAACATAGCAGCATATCCACTAATAAAATCTCCTAATTGAATCCTCATCGCATCTTGTAAGCAAGTCCTTGAAATCGTTGTTATTTCAATAAATGAATCGACCATTTCTACGATCGTAGTTTGAACTTTTCTTGAAACTAAATCGAGTCGTGCAAACTGCTTAACAACTGCAAGTCTCATGGCGGTATGACAAACATCAGAGGTAGATTGAGAAGCATTCACATCATCGTTTGGATGAATAGGTGAATAAATCCCTCGCGTTCCCCCATTTAATTCATTGGCTATATTTGCAATGACTTCGTTAATGTTCATATTTGAACCAATTCCTCCCCCACCATGGAGTATATCAACCGGAAATTGGTCCAAATGTCTACCAGAAATTATTTCCTCACAGGATTGTAGAATAAATGATCCGATCGATTCTTCTATTACACCTGTTTCTATATTTGTTATTGCAGCAGCTTTCTTAACCAATGCAAGAGATTCAATATACTTGGGATATTGATTTAATGTTTTTCCAGAAAATGAAAGATTTTGTACTGCTCGAACTGTTTGAATTCCATATAAGAACTGATTTGGTATTTCTACAGTTCCAAATGAATCTACTTCTTTTCTTACTTTCTGGTTCTCAATGACACTAATGACAATCACCACCTTTATTAAAATGAAAACGTTTAAAGATTTTTTCAAAAAAAATCAATAACTATAATGAAGAGCCATTAATCAGGAAGTTTGAATACCATAAATTGCTCACATTATGAACATATAAGTTCATAATAAGAACTTTAACTAGATTATAAAACTGAAAAATTAACTGTGTCAAACAAATAATTAAATTTTTTGAAATTTATTTATTATTGTTTTTTTAATTTGTAATTAAGCTATAATGGGTAACATGAAGATAAATAACGATGTAAAAACCCAAAAAAATTCAAAGCAAGACCTTTCATCAGTACAAGCTGTAGATCGTGCACTTTTATTACTAAAGATCGTTGCTGATAGTGAAACTCCTATCTCTATAGGGAATCTTGCTGAAAAATCAGAAATGAATCGAACAACAGCTTGGAGACTTATTGGAACTCTTGAGAACCATGGATTTGTAGAGCGTGATCCTCAAACTAAGGGCTATCAGCTTGGTTATGCGGTTAATCATCTTGCGTCTAAAGTTCCGCAATACGGTTCTCTTGTTCGACGCGCAAGTAAAAGTATGGAGAATTTAAAAGAGGAAATTCAGGAAACAGTTCTCTTAAGTGTTCCAAAACAAAATGGAACTTTAACGATTGAACAAATTGATCCAGAAAACAGTGTTAGATTAGTCGTGGATTACGTTAATGCTTTTCTACCTTTACACTGTACTTCAAATGGAAAAATCCTTTTAAGTCAGCTTCCACCAAAAGAATTAGATATATATCTGGAAAAATCTTTGGAAAAATTGACTCCTTATACGATTACAGACCGTGAGCAATTACGTAAAGAAATTATTAATGTTCGAGAAAGGGGATTTGGCACTTCAATTTGCGAACTAGATGAAAATGAAAATGGTATTTCCGCACCAGTTTATGACAAATCTCAAAATCTTGTTGCGTTCATAAGTGTTTGTGGACCAAGTTTTCGTTTTACAAAAGAAAAAATGTTAGCATCAGTTGATTTATTAATTAGTACTTGTCAACAAGTAACCAATTATCTTGATTAATCATACTTCCATGTTTTTATTAGACAAAAGGCATCTGAATAGCTATTCAGATGCCTTTTTACTTTGAACTTTAGTTTTTATAAATTAAATTAATCTACCTGATTGTTAAAAATTATCTTCCTTCAATAACATTCTTTCATAAAAATAATCTCCAAAAATAGTTTGACAATTTTGTGAACTTTATTTTATACTCTTCATATATTTCACATAGTGAATAAAGACGTTCATAATACGAACTCATCTCTTTTGTTCAATCACTTTTTTTCTTTTTATCTGAAAACGCTACCAATACATAATGATATTTTCTTTTTTAGCTTTTCTATAAAAAGAGTTAAAAGTATGTTATTAAAATCTACTATACTATTATTACTAAGGGGGAAACGAGATGAAAGAAAACCAATCGATAAGAATGGATGATGCACCACTTAACAAGTTTCACATTAAAATGGCTGGACTTACATTTGGAGCCCATTTTAATGACGGTTATATTCTCGGTATAATAGGAACCGCACTCACATTACTTACTCCCCAAATGCACCTAAACGCATTTTGGCTAGGATTAATCGGGAGCTCCGCATTAATTGGGCTATTCTTAGGAAGTTTAGTACTAGGTTGGGTATCAGATATTATCGGCAGACAAAAAATATTTGTTCTAAGCTTTGTTCTTATTACAATTGCTTCGTTACTACAATTTTTCGTTGATAACCCAACACAGTTATTTATTCTTCGACTATTAATTGGGATCGGAATTGGTGGAGACTATAGCGTTGGTCATACAATGTTAGCTGAGTTTGCTCCCAAAAAACATCGTGGCGTTTTATTAGGTTCTTTTAGTGTAATTTGGACTATTGGATATGTTGTATCAACATTCGTAGGGCTTTGGATGCAAGATTTAGGACCTGATGCTTGGCGTTGGATGCTAGCTTCTTCAACAATCCCATCAGTGATTATTTTGTTCCTACGAATCGGAACGCCAGAATCACCAAGATGGTTAATTAATAAAGGTCGTATTGATGAGGCAAGAGAAATAGCAAAAAAATATGTTGGTAAAAATATAGTTTTAGATAATGAAACTCCAATAAAAGAAGATAGTAACTTTTCTGTTCTATTTAGCAAAAAATATAGAAAGAGAACAGCATTTAATAGTCTTTTCTTTGCATGTCTAGTAATGCCTTACTTTGCAATCTATACTTTCCTTCCAAATATTTTAAGTATTATGGGCCTAAAAGAAGGCTTTGGAACAGACTTCTTTTTAAATGTAATCTTAATCATTGGAGCAGTTTTAGGAATCTGGTTTACAATTATCTTTTCTCGCAGAGGTTTCTTAATTAGTTCATTCATTATTCTTGTAGTTTCCCTATTCGTATTAAGTGTTTCACCTAGTAGTGCAACAACATTAATGATTATATGCTTTGCAATTTTCACATTAATTTTATCAGCTGTAAGTAATCTTGTAGGGGTCTTCCCTGCTGAGAGTTTTCCAACCGAAGTGAGATCTTCAGGAGTTGGACTTGCTACTGCTATTAGCAGACTTGGATCAGCAATTAGTACATTCCTATTACCATTAAGCCTTACACATTATGGATTAAATCACACAATGCTAGCATTAACAGGAGTATTAGTCGTTGGAACACTAGTTTCGATTGCATGGGCACCTGAAACTAAATACTTATCACTTAACGATGCTAGTAAGACTGATGGTTTAAAAAAACCAAATAGTCATCCAGCAGATATTAAGCCGAATATTTTATAAAACAATTAATATGTAAATATATAACTTTAAGAAAATATAAAAAAGCAGGAAAACAAAGGGTTTCCTGCTTTTTATCTGTTTAATTTATGGCACATTTACAACAAATGGTACTATAAACACATCTCCATTTTGTTTAAACTGTCCCCATATTTTATATAATCCTTTTTTAGGAAAACTAGTCATAAACTCTGCGTCAGGTCCACTTGACTTTTCATTCATTGGATGGACATGTAAGTAAGTATTCGTATCACCACTAATCGCAACAACATGACCAATAGCACCCAAATAAGGCTGTAAATCAGTAATACCTTTTTTGGTTTTAGCATCCTTAATCGTAAATGTCATTTTAACTTCATTCTTTGTCGTCAATTTATCAAATTTTAAAGTAACCTCCTTTCCATCAATTACTTTTGTTAATACTCTATCTGGTATTAGTGAAACTGGTTTAGCTTGCTCACCTGACACTTGTACTAGTTTTGTTTTTACGTTTTTATCAGAGCCCTCAGGTATAAAATCTGCAAATAATTTATATTCACCACCACTTGGAAAATCCGGTGTGACTGTAAATAACCCTTTACCTTTGTATACTGGGTGCAAATGGTCAAAATATGATAAATCCTTACTTACAACAATTAAATGCATTAATTTTTCGTGCTCGAACTCAAATTTATTTACTGTTTTCCCCATCAAATCATTAACTTGAATGTTTAGATTTACTTTCTTACCACTTTCAGGATTACTGTTAAACGTAAATTGTACCTTTGTTGAATCTTTTTCTTCTTTTGTTTCATGATTCATACTTTCATGAGTAGAAGCTGTATGGGACATATTTCCACATCCACTTAAACCAATAACTGTAACAAAACTAAGTAACAACAATAAGTATTTCATCTAATTCTCTCCCCAGTCTCGCATTTTTTCCAAATAAAAAGCGAACCATTAGTTCGCCTTTTATTTTTTTGCTAAGATTAAACGATATCGTAACCTTGATCTTCAATAGCCTCTTTTACTTTCTCAATTGTTTCAGCGTTTGAAGTATTGAATGTTACTTCTTTATTTTCTAAACTTACGATTATATTATTTGTACCAGACACTCCTTCTACCGCTTTCATAACTGCAGCTTTGCAGTGTCCACATGTCATACCTTCTACTTTTAAAATTGTTTCCATTACTAAATCCTCCTAAATTTTTATACGTTTTAATCTTAATGCGTTTAAGACAACCGATACAGAGCTAAATGCCATTGCAGCACCTGCAATCCAAGGCTGCAACAACCCTAAAGCTGCAATCGGTATACCTAAACTGTTATAAAATAACGCCCAAAATAAATTTTGGCGAATATTATTCATTGTTTTCTTACTTAAGCTAATAGCTCTCGGAATATGTGATAAGTCGCCACCTACTAGCGTAACATCCGCTGTTTCAATCGCGACATCTGCACCAGTACCGATCGCCATCCCAATATCAGCTTTTGCAAGAGCTGGAGCATCATTAATCCCATCTCCAACCATCGCAACAATTTTCCCTTGTTTTTGTAGTTCAGCAACTATATCAGCTTTTTTCTCTGGTAGAACTTCAGCAAATACATTTTCAATACCCACTTGATCTGCAATCGCCTTTGCAGTGTGTTTATTATCACCAGTTACCATAAAAACTTCTATTTTTAAATCCTTTAATGCTTTTATCGCATGTCTAGAAGATTCTTTAATTGTATCGGCTACAGCAATAATACCTTCCAGCTTGTCGTCGATTGCTATTAACATCCCTGTTTTCCCGGCAGATTCAAATACGATTAATTGATCTTCAACTGGAGAAAAATCGATATTCTTTTCATTCATTAACTTCCTAGTACCGATAAATACCTTTTTATTTTCAATCAAGGCTTCTACTCCATGTCCAGGTATGGCAATAAACTCTGTAAGATCTGTTAGTTGCAATTCCTGTTTAAGTGCGTATTGAACAATTGCTTGTGCTAAAGGATGCTCTGACATTTTCTCTACACTTGCAACGAGCTTCAATAAATCCTCTCGATGATTTAAATTAATGATATCTGTTACTTCAGGCTTTCCTTTTGTAACAGTTCCTGTTTTATCAAGAATGATTGTATTAATTTTTTGGGTCGTTTCTAAAAATTCTCCGCCTTTGTATAAAATCCCATTTTCCGCACCTTTTCCACTTCCAACCATAATCGAAGTTGGTGTAGCAAGTCCTAAAGCACAAGGACATGCTATGACTAAAACAGCTATTGCTACTTCAATTGACTTAGGCAAATTTTGTGGATCGACTACAAAAAACCAAATGATAAATGTTAATATGGCTATGCCAATTACAATAGGAACAAATAGATTCGAAATTCGATCTGCTAATCTTTGAATTGGAGCTTTTGAACCTTGTGCCTCTTCAACTATTTTCACAATATTTGCTAATGCCGTATCCTTACCAACCTTCTCAGCTCGTATGGTTAAAATACCATTACCATTGACTGTTGCTCCAACAACTTTATCATCAGTCTTTTTATCAACTGGTAAAGACTCTCCTGTAATCATTGATTCATCAACTGTAGATATTCCTGATACAATGACACCATCCACTGGAATTTTCTCACCTGGTTTAACAAGAAGTAGATCTCCAACTTTTACAGCTTCCAATGGTACATAAACTTCATTTCCATTTTCTATAACAATAGCTTCCTTAGCTTGTAATTCCATTAGTTTTGAAATTGCTTCAGTCGTTTTCCCTTTAGCAATATGCTCAAAATATTTTCCAAGCAAAACTAATGTAATTAAAACCGCACTTGTCTCAAAATATAGATGCGGCATATACATACCATTATTTATTGTCTTAATTGACTCAACTAAGCTATAAAAATAAGCTGCCGAAGTTCCGAGTACGACGAGCACATCCATATTCGCACTATAATTTCGTATTGCTTTAAAAGCTCCTACATAAAAATGCCAACCTATAATAAACTGAACTGGAGTTGCAAACAATAATTGAAACCATGGATTCATTAATAAATGTGGCATCCAAATATTTGTACTAAATGGGAGATGAGATACCATCGAATACAATAGTGGAAGTGAAAGTAAGATAGAAACAATCAATTGAATCTGTTTGTTTTTTGTTGTGTCTTTTTCTTTAACTGCATTTTCTTCTTTTATAGCTGCTGCATAACCGATGTGACTAATTTTATCTATTATCGATTGGACCGAGCGTACTTCAGGTAAATAAGAAATCGTTGCTATATTCATAGCTAGATTGACATTGATTTGAACTATTCCGTCCATTTTCCCTATTACTTTTTCGATTCGAGCCGAACAAGCAGCACATGTCATTCCTTCAATATTTAACGTAATTTTTTCAACTGCAACCTCATAACCAATCGTTTGGATTTTTTCTATTAAATCAGAAGTTTGATATTGTCCTTTATCATAGGTAATAGTAGCTTTTTCTAAAGCTAGATTCACATTCGCTTTCAAGCCATCCATTCGATTTAAGCTTTTTTCGATTCGGGTTGCACAAGCTGCGCAAGTCATCCCCTCAATACCAAGGGTTAACTGCTTTGCTTCGTTCATATTAATCAACCCCCTTATTTTACGTAACGCTTAATAACCTCCATTAATTCAGTAACTGATGCTTCACCATTGTTTTCTTTAACAGCTTTAACCATACAATGATTCGCATGTCTTTCAATTAATGAGAAACTTACTTTTTTCATAGCAGCTTCAACTGCCATAATTTGCGTCAAAATATCTATACAATATCGGTCCTCTTCGACCATTTTTTGAATTCCTCTAACTTGCCCCTCTATTCTACGAAGACGTTTCATTAAATCGTTAATTTCGTCCTCACTTCTTGGAACCATTTGATCATCATGGCAATTTTCCATTTTATCACCTCACCATTATTATATACTCATAGGGGGTATAGGTGTCAATTTTTTATTCTATTTATTTTAAGTTGTCCATATGATGATAAAAAGCGAATAGTTAGGGGGTATCATATATGTTCACCAGTTGGGTATGTATTAGCATAATGCTCTTCATAACAATCATTTCGATCCACCTCAAACCAACAAAAAATGACCAGATGCATCAAATGATGTATATGATGATGATCAGTATGACTACTGGTTTAACAATAGGTGTACTCATTACACTTTCAAATCACCAACAATTTTTCAATTCCTTACTCATTTCAATGGGCTTACCTGCACTCATTGGATTATGCATCGGCTTTCGATTACATTTCCTTGCACTACTTGAAGGGATCTTTACTGGAATGATGGCCGGTATGATGGGGAGCATGATCGTCGTGATGATTTCAATTTCAGAAGCACATGCTTTATTATTAATTTGTTTATTATTATTAACTTGTTCATCTATATTTTGTTCTACTATGTTTTTAAGTCAACGATTCCCAAAACTACTATCATCATTCTTTCCAGTAATTATTATTTCTAGCCTGCTGCTCATTTTAACTGTGTTTTATTCTTTTACTCATTTTGGAAATACTCCTGCTTCCCAGAGCTATAAAATTAATGTGTTGAAAAAGTAGAAAGACACCCAACTTAGGGTGTCTTTTCTATTTTAAAAATTTCTATTTTAGTAGATTGTATTTTTTAACCTAAAGATTATTTTCATAAAGTTACATAATTTGTGATAATTTTATAACAAATTCAAAATTATCTACCAAATTTAACCATTATTTTGTATACTTACGTGAGTAATGAAACTCATTATACTTCCACATTGCTTTATTGTTTTTAGGAGGGATTTTATGATGCTATTTAATGAAACTAATGTAAGTAAAATAATTCAAAAACCCAAAGCTTCATCAGAGAAAGGACTTCATTTTGATTTCATGGATGGTGTTCTTTGTTTTTGTGTTTTGGCGATTTTAATTTTCCTTATTTATGGTATTAATTAAATATTATAAAAGTCAAAATAGCGAAGATCAAATTTTTCAGTATGACGCAAACTTAGTTTTTTATCGTAAAATTTGGTATGCGCTTTATACTTTTTTATTTGTAGGTGGGCTTGTTACATACAAAATTTTTAATACTGTTCAATTTTCAGATATTAAGGATTTGGTTACAATCCCCTTTTTAATCTCATTAATTGGGATTCCTTTATTTGTAGATATCTTTTTTCTCTTAACACCTGATAAATTTATCTGGGCTGGGAACACCATTGAAAAAAGTGTTAGTTTTAAAACTCAAATTGAAAAAAACGATCGATTAGTTGCTAAACTTCTTCAAAGGACTAATCATTATATTGAGTTCATAGAATCACTAGAATCCTATTTAGACAAGCAATTAGATCCTGAGGATGAATTAAATAATTTGCTAAAAAACTATTTATATTTTTACGAGGCCAAAGTTGTTGTCAAGATATACCCGGAAACAGATATTGCCTATACCGATTTTTTTAATATGTATAAATTAAGATTTGGTGTTGGAGATGATGTTAAGCAATCATTTTTATCCGATATTAAATCAAAAAATCAGCATAGCATTGAAGACCAAGGGATATACGTGCTACAATTTATGAAAGATAGTTATTGCTATCTTGTTGCAGTTCAATCTACGGATTTATTAACGGTAGATAGACACTATTTATTTGCAATCACAACAATGTATTCTGCTATTAGAAACTTAAGATAAGGAGTCGATATGGATGTTTAAAAAATTATTATCTTTTAAAAAAGCTCCTGAATCACAACCTAAGTCCTCTCCTAAACGTAATGGAATCGTAATTGAACCATCCAGTGAAATCACTAATTTAAGAAAAACAAACAGATTAGCAATTAGAGCGTTAAAAAATAGAGGCGTATAGGGTGCAATGGTTGTACTCTTTTTTTGTTTTGAATCATATCTTATAAGAGATACTAATATACTATCTATTAGTGACTAAGAGGTGATTCAATTGAGCAAAAACAATCAAATTGAAGATGTACTTCAATCAAATGAAGAGATATTGCGACGAATGAAACATATCAAGTCCAAACCATTAGGCGTAATCAATGAAGAAAATGTATTAAAGTCAAATAAAGATTATCTAAAATCATTAAAAGATGAGCAAACGAACAAGAAAAAAAGATGGTGGAAACTTTAATTCCCCATCTTTTTAATTATTTTTTTCTGAAATTTGTCGCTTAATTCGATTATTGAGGTTACTTGTTGCTTAATACTGTTTCCAAATGTTTGTTATTTTTGTAATCAACAATTTCATCAAAATACTTTAAATGAATTTGTTCTTTATTTATTTCATCTTTAAAATATCGTTCATGGATCAATATTTTTGCAATGTACTCTTTTCGAATATGATCTTTTGCATCTTCAAGAGCAGTAACTGCTTCAATTAAATCTGCCATTTTATTTGCTATTTTCTTAGCATTATATGATTGAGTATTAGTATCTAAAGTAGCTGTATATTGAACGATTTCATTTAACTCCTCAAGCTTTTTCTTTATGATTTCACTTTCATCTATTAATGTTTGAGGTGTATCTACCAATTTTTCTTCAATAAATGATTTAAAGACTTGATAACCATTTATTTTGTTAAACAGTCTCAAAATCTCTAAACCTAAAATATTGGCAGTTCCTTCCCAGACTGTAAGTACTTGAGCATCTCTTAGAAGTCGAGGTGTAACAAAATCTTCAATATAACCATTTCCTCCATGCATTTCAATCGCTTCGTGGGAGAAATGAATTGCTTCATCTGCAGTACGCATTTTTAATATAGCAATCAAAAGTCTTACTAATGTTTGCTCCTCGGTTGTTCCGTTTTCTTTCCCCACCACTCGATCAAATAAGGTCACTAAATTAAATACTGCACTTGTTTGCACTTCCTGAATGGATGCAAGTTTTGCTAATGTCTCTTGGATCATTGGAAAATTCGTTAATATTTGTCCAAATGCCGGTCTATTTTCAGCATATTTCTTCGCCTCCACATAGGCTCTTCTCATAATTCCAACTGATGCTACAGCATTACATATTCTAGATAAATTCAATGCTTCCATCATATAGTTAATTCCTCTAGAAGGGTCTCCGATTAGAAATGCTTTCGCT
This sequence comes from Bacillus sp. AFS077874, assembly GCF_002566505.1. Classification (NCBI taxonomy): domain Bacteria; kingdom Bacillati; phylum Bacillota; class Bacilli; order Caryophanales; family Bacillaceae; genus Bacillus; species Bacillus sp. AFS077874. The sequence goes on along the minus strand of NZ_NUYF01000006.1, from coordinate 112,659 downwards.
CCATTAAATTCAACTTCTCCTGATGGAACAGCTCTTACACCTAGCTTATCTTTTAAGCGACGAATCGTAAATCCGTTATTTGTACCGTCATCATTCTTCCAAGGCACTAAAAATAAACTTAACCCCTTACTCCCAGAAGGCGCTCCCTCAATTCTTGCTAAAATTGTTGTAATACCACACTGACCTGCATTGCTAGCAAAATATTTTTCTCCGTAAATACGATAGTAATCTCCTTCTTTAACTGCTTTCACTACATTGGCTCCAACATCTGAACCACCCTGTCTTTCCGTTAAAAAAGTCGCTCCTTCATATAATTCTGTTTCCCCAGTTGATAATAGATGGGGGAGATATTTTTCTTTTAATGCTTCATCTGCATATTTTTCAACTAAAAACGTAGCAGCCATTGATAATGTTACTGGACAATAAAAACCAGCTTCAGTCTGTGATAATAAATAACCTTGTGCATAGGAATAAATATAATTCCCCTTTATACCAATTTCAGGAATTGGCTTATGAATATAACTAACAATCCCTCTATTATAAGTATCTTTTACAGTTTGCTTATAACCTTCATTTACCCAAACATGTGAAATATCATTACCATATGCATCATATTTGATTAAACGTGGTTGACCTTCTCGGTCTGTGTGAATTGCACGTTGATCGATTTCATTCGCACAAAGCTCACCAAATTCTTCTAATTCTTTATTAGCCCATGTAAAAAAATCTTCATTAAAATATTTTCCTAAAATCAACTGTAGATTACGATCTTCTTTATAAAAATTCATTAAACCTTCCACATCCTTTTTCGGAAGTATTTCATTCGATTTCTAATAAATTCCGCTCAAGATTACTCTTCATTCTCATAATTTCTTCTTTTAATTGAATTAAATCGTTAATTTTTTTATCTAACTCTAAAATTTTTTGATTTCCATATTCAATTGTTTTTTGTAATTGTTTTTCACCTGTTCGATCGAGCGTAAATAAATCAATCATTTCTTTTATTTCCTGCAAATGAAAGCCTAAATTTTTACCCCTTTGAATTAAATAAAGACGTGTACGATCTTTATGAGAATACCTTCTTCTACCACTTTCAGTATAGGATGGGTGTAATAATCCAATTTCTTCATAATATCTAAGGGTTCTATGAGTCGTATTAAATTCATTCGTCATCTCTCGAATCGAATAAAACTTCAAAATGCCCTCCTCCTTCTAGCTATAGATATATTATAAATCTTACGTAAACGTAAGTTTCAAGATGAATTCCTTCGACAAAAAATTCGAGGTTAAGAGATTTTTAAAGTATTTAATTCTTAATGCATCCTACTTTTCCTGCCTTTTTTTGGTATAACGTTTTACATTTCTGCAAAGCATAAATTTATCTGTAGCCTAAGGCTTATTAAATTCAATTAGTTCCTATTAACAGTGAACTAGAAGGAGATTACAATGAGGAAAACAATTGCAGATTTACTGATTGATTCATTGATTCAGGCAGGAGTTACTAGAATTTACGGTATTGTTGGCGATTCTTTAAATGCTGTTTTGGATTCAATTAAAAACTCAAAAAGAATTGAATGGATCGGCGTTCGCCATGAAGAGGTTGCGGCTTTTGCTGCAGGTTCAGATGCTCTAATGAGTGGAAGTATCGCAGTTTGTGCGGGAAGCAGTGGTCCAGGTAATCTTCATCTAATTAACGGATTATACGATTGTCATCGAAGCCGTATTCCTGTACTTGCGATTGCGGCTCAAATTCCAAGCATCGAAATTGGAAGTGAGTATTTTCAACAAACTCGTCCTGAGCAATTATTTAAAGAATGCAGTCACTTCTGTGAAACAGTCTATAGAGCAGAACAAATGCCTCGTCTAGCAACGATTGCAATGCAGCATGCAATCGCAAGAAAAGGTGTATCTGTACTTGTTTTACCTGGAGACATAGCTGCTTTAGAAGATCGACAAACTGTTCCAGAACAAGTTATTCATGTAACGAATCCACTGATTAGTCCATCGAAACCTGAATTGGAAAAACTAGCTGGATTTCTCAATGATGGTAAGAAAGTTACACTACTTTGCGGAGCAGGCTGTGAAGGTGCTCATTCTCATTTAATGCTTCTTTGCGAAAAGTTAAAATCTCCCATGGTTATTGCGCTTAGAGGAAAAGAATTCCTTGAATACGATAATCCATACAATGCTGGGCTAACTGGATTAATTGGCTACTCATCTGGATATCACGCGATTATGGACTGCGATGTCTTGTTAATGCTTGGGACAGATTTCCCATATCGACAGTTTTATCCGGACGATGCAGTTATTTTACAAGTTGATGTTCGAGCTGAGCATCTAGGTCGACGAGCTGCACTTACTTATGGACTATGTGGAGATGTAAAAGAAACAATTAGTCAGTTATTACCTCTCTTAACAGATGTGAAAGATTCAAGCCATTTAGAAAAGTATGTTTCAGCATACAAAAATGTACGTGAAGATTTAGATAAGTTTGCTGTAGGAAAACCAGGACGAACACCAATCCACCCTCAGTATTTAACTAAGATTGTAAGTGATCTTGCAAGTGAAGATACGATCTTTACATGTGATGTCGGTACGCCTACATTATGGTCTGCACGATATTTACAAATGAATGGAAAAAGAAGATTACTTGGATCATTTAATCATGGAACGATGGCTAATGCCATGCCTCAAGCAATTGGTGCTCAAGTTTCTCAACCTGGACGTCAAGTAGTGGCATTATGCGGAGATGGTGGATTATCAATGTTAATGGGTGATTTATTAACGATCCACCAGCATAAATTACCTGTAAAAATAGTCGTATTCAATAATAGTGCGCTAAGTTTCGTAGAATTAGAAATGAAAGCTGCTGGTTACCTAGAAACTGGTACAACTTTAGAAAACCCTAACTTTGCATCATTAGCTCAAGCGATGGGGATTGAAGGAATTCGTGTAGAAGACCCTGCTGATTTAGAATCCGCTGTACAACGTGCGTTTGAACACAATGGACCGGCTCTAATCGATGTTTTAGTAAACCGTCAAGAACTGGCAATGCCTCCTAAAGTAAGTATTGAACAAGCGCATGGATTTACACTATGGACATTAAAAGCTGTATTAAATGGCCATGCAAGTGATGTAATTGATCTTGCTAAATCGAATCTTTTAGATCGATTACATCTATAAAAAAGAACCCGTTCGATTTGAACGGGTTCTTTTGTTTATTCAGAATATATTCCATACTCCGGGTTAATGAGTCACTAAAGTAGCTCATTGTTCTAAATTTCTTACTCATAACAGCTTCATGAGTCACTAAAATAGCTCATTGTTCTAAATTTCTTACTCATAAACAATCTAAAAGAACCCGTTAATTAAAACGGGTTCTTCCTTAAATTTGTTCAGTAAGTTTTCCATTTTCAATATAAACAACACGGTCACACAAATCTAACATCCTTTTATCATGAGTAACCATTATCGCAGCTTTTTGTCTTTGCTTCACTTCTTTAGATAGCATTTCAACAACAGCTCTTCCTCTTTCAGAATCGAGACTAGCTGTAGGTTCATCCGCAAAGATTACTTCTGGATCGTTCATTAATGCTCGTGCAATGGCTACTCGTTGTCTCTCTCCACCTGATAAATTTTCTGGATAGTTTCTCATCCTCTTTGATAATCCTAATTGTTCAAGTAATTCGTTAGCTTTCTTCTCGGCAATTTTGTTTTTTATTCCAGCTAATTCAGCAATTAATAGAAGCTGATCTTTAACTGTTAAATAAGGGATTAAATTAGACATTTGAAAAATAAATCCGATTTTTGATAATCTAAATTCATTCAGTTTATTTGCTGGAAGATTACTTATTTCAATATCATCTATTAAAATTTTCCCATTAGTCGGAGATAATAATGCTCCTGCTATTGAAAGGAAGGTACTTTTCCCTGAGCCAGACGGACCTACAACTGCTACTAGTTCACCAGCTTTTACTTGAATGGAAACTTGATCTAATACGGTTGTTGCTAAAGAATCTCCGTCATTGTATGTTTTGCTAATATTATCTAGTACTAGTTTATTACTCATTAAAAAGCCCTCCCTATTGCTTCAATCGCATCAATTTTTACTACTTTTAATAAAGATATTAACGAGCCAACTATTGCTACAAATAGGAATAATAATGAACTTCCGATGATTAACTGAGCATCAAATACAAAAGGTAAGCTAGCTGGTAATACTTTAGATAATCCAAATGTGATTGAAATACTGATCATTAGACTTAATAGTGTAAGTGTTAAAACTTGAAAAATAATATTCTTAGCTAAATAACTAGTTTTTGAACCTATTGCTTTTAGCACGCCAAATTGATTAATTTTTTGAATCGTAATGATATAGAAAAAGACTGCTAGCACAAATGCTCCGATAAAGAATAGGAATACAATCATCATTAGTAAAGATCCCTGTTCTTCTTTATAACCAGGTATGCCTTTTAATGCCTGATTTTTATTAATTACTTCTACTCCTGATACTTTTTCACTTACTTTTTTTGCTGTACTTTCGTTTGTTTTTAATGCAATTGCATTAAATGAATTCTTACTATTGACCATTGACCACTCTTTGTAATTCATATGAATAACCGGTGCGTGACTATATGATTGATTCTCGGTAAATCCAACAACTTTAAATTCTTTACCCGAGATTTGATCTGAAATTATGTCCCCAAGCTTGATTCCTTTTTCTTTTAAAGAAATATCTCCTACCACTTCATTCTTTGTTGAATTATTAATCATTTCTCCTTCAATTACCTTTGGGGCTGCTAACCCATTCACATCAATTCCAAATAAGGTAGCATCAATTTTTTTAGATGTTCCATCCTTTAGAAACGTAGTCATTTGAACTCCTAAATTAGTGGAATTTTTCTCATCAACCAATTTCTGAACTTCATTTATTTGATTTTCCGTTAACATTGAATGATTAATTTGTTTACCCGATTCTTTTTGTAATACAAAATAATTTGAGGCCATGCTATCAATAGAAGAAGCATTATCAAAAGATAATCCTTTCGCTAATCCTGAAACGAATAATACTAGGAATGATATAAGGATCATGATTAGACTAATTAATAAAAAACGTAATTTTGCGTGTTTAAATTCCCTCAATGCAAGAAACACCTGTCATTCATCTCCTTTAACATACTAAATTTTAAAGAGTGTAAAAAGTAGAATCACTCTCTGTAATTTAAAGTATAGGAATGTTAGATGAACAACAGGTGAACAGTCGATTACAATTTTAAATCAGAACTCTTTAATATTAGGTATGGTTAGATGAAATTTAGTTCCTTTGCTTACTTTACTACTTACTACTATATGCCCATTATGTAATTCAATGATTTGTTTAACAATCGCTAAACCTAAGCCACTACTGGATTCCTTTCGATTTCTTGCTTTATCAGCAATAAAAAATCGATTAAATATTTGTTGTAAATCCTTTTCGGAAATACCAATTCCAGTATCTTGAAATTCAATTTGAACATACTCTTCATTACTACTCAGTTTTATTGAGATTGATCCACCTTCATGATTAAATTTAATGCTATTCGTCATTAGGTTTGTCCAGACTTGATGTAGTAGATTCTTATCAGCATATACATAGGTTTGTGGTAATTCCAAATCAATGGCCAACTCTTTGTTTCTCCAACTCCATTCAGTTGTAAAAACTACTTGTTTAATTTGCTCGGCAACATCAAAAGTTGTTTTTTGCAATATACTTTCTTCCTTATCTAAGGCAGCTAACGTTAATAATTGTTTACTTAACAAGGACATTCTTTTACTTTCTTCCTCTATTATTGATAAGTAATGATTCTTTTGCTCATCGGTTAATTTTTCAGTTTGTAGTGACTGCGAAAACCCTTGTATTGATGCAAGTGGTGATTGAATTTCATGCGATACATTCGAAACAAACTCCTGACGCATCGCTTCAATTTGTCCTAATTTTTGAGACATGTGCGAAAAGTGATTAGCAAGTTTTCCTATTTCATCTTGGCGTTTAATTTGCAATTGAACATTATATTTTCCTTCTGCAATTTTTTTAGTTGCTTCAGTTAATTTAATAATCGGTTTTACAATATATCTTGTACTAACTAGAACGAATACGATACTTAATACAATTGTCAGTAAGAGGAGAATGGAAAAGAGTATACGCAATTCACCAAATTGAAGCTGTACATTTGGACGCATAAAAAGCGCTAAATGATTAGTAGTCGATTTTAAAGGAACACCAACTGTATTACTCAATGTATTATCAAAAAAACCCGTCACAAATAATGATGTTGGAAATTCGGCAATACCATGGTAGACCTTCCCGTTTAAAACAGAATCAATCACTTTTCGATCTAGTTTTTTTTCTCTAAAAGAACCACCATAAAAGGATTGATTTCCTTGTTGATCGACTAGTAAAATTTGATAACCTAATTTACTAATACTTTTTAAGTAATTGCTTAATTCGATATTATTATTTTTTTCATAAAAAGTACCAACGTCTAATGCCATTTTAGTTAATTTTTTATCATTATATGGCTTTAGATTATAGTGGTAATACACATTTGAAAGAAAGAAAGCCAATAAACTGCTACAAATCATTACACCGAGGATTGTAAGAACAATTCTTATGTATAAAGTTTTCACTTTCTAGTGACCTCCAATTTATAACCAACGCCACGAACGGTTTTTATACTAAAGTCATTCGTTAAACTAGAAAACCTTTCACGTAAACGTTTAATATGAACATTGATTGTTCGATCATCACCTTCAAAATCAACACCCCAAATTAATTGGATCAGCTCATCACGTGTAAAAATTCGATCTGGGTAACTTGCCAATTGAGACAATAATTCAAATTCCTTCATTGGAAGCATAAGTAATTTTCCATTACAGTAAACTTCATAACTTTTTCGATCAATAACGGTTTCGTTCAGTTTTATTTTTTGAGCACTAATCATATTGTATCTTCTTAACAGTGCCTTAATCCGAAATAGTATTTCTTTTGGTTCAAATGGTTTGGTCAAATAGTCATCTGTGCCTACTGCAAAACCTTTTTCTTTATCAGAAAGCTCGCTTTTTGCAGTTAACAATATAACGGGAAAATCATAATACTCTCTTATTTCTTCACAAAGTTGGTACCCATCTTTTCCTGGCATCATTATATCTACAATCGCTAAATTAATTTGTTGTTGCTCAAGCAATGCAGAAGCTTCGTCTCCGTTAGCTGCTTCAAATGTCGTGTAGCCTTCAGTTTGTAAATACATTTTCAATAACTCTCTTATATGAGAATCATCATCCACAATTAAAATTCGAATCATAATTTATCCCCATTCTTTGAATTTAGTGCAATTATTTAAAAAATCATATCATATTTTAATTTTAATATCCTTTTACTATTTTTCATGGGCTTAAAATGCGGATGTATTATAACATGAAAAAAAAAAATTCTGTAATATAGTTTGTCCCCCATACATTTTTGTATTTTAGACATACTATTAATATGTAGTTTAAAATGGCTGTTTTCGTAAATCTTGTTGCTCTTTAAGGAGATGTCTAGTTGAATATAATCGTGAGACATCTCAAATTTCCACTTTTCTGATTGCCCTATAGAAACCCCACACCTTGTTTCCAACCAGCTTCTTTCTTTACTGTGTGATTTAAAAATGATCGGTTTATAAACAACAACCATTTCGAAAAGAGTCAATCATGATAGAATTGTGTTAGAAATAGTAATATTTGTCCCTTTTCCGATATTGTTATTTCAACATAATAATATTTTAAAAAAGTTCCTTTATGGAACTTTTTTTAACATTATTGAAAAAATTAGTTTCCAATTAAATTTAGTGGCACATTTAATCATTATTGATAAATTTAATTGCGTGCAACTTTATTCATCACACTCCTTCTTTAATCTGAAAAAATAAAAAATAAAAAAACTGTCCTACAACAGTCCTTTAGTTATGTATTTTAATAGCATCTATTAAGAAGTTAGACATTTCAACTGCCTTCTCAAACTCTTTTTCTTTCACATAATAATCATACAACTCCTTACCATATCGTTTCATAAAAATAGTATGATTGCGTGACTTAAAGTATGGAAAAGCTGTTTTTTCTATGTACACTATATACTCTTCCGTTTTATTTTCAATCAAATAGATCAGTAATGTGAAAAGAATTTGATAATGTTGATTCTTTAAATCATTCGCGATTGTTAGACCTTTTTGAGCACTATTTAATAAAGCAGATTTGCGCATTAATTTACCTTCAAATGAACTTCTAAGATAATTATTAAGTCGTTGAAGATAAATCACCGATGGCTTTTTCTCCAATTGTAATGCTGCCTTATAATATTTTTGCGCCTTTTCATAGTCTTTTCTTTTATAATATTCTAAAGCAAAGTTATTTAATAACATACCCGTTTTATCTGGCGCATTGAGCGTTTCACTATCATGAATCAGGTTTTTATATGATTGTTTCAATTTTTTAAAGTCTAAGTGCCCATCGTTGCTTGATTGTAAAAGCATAATTGATTCAGCATTTATGGCACGTAAATAATTACTTGTATCTTTAAAATATTTAAGCGCTTTTTCTGCGTATACATAAGCCATTACCTTAGAATCAACCCATGCATATGCAACAGCTAAATGATAGTAGTATTCTGGATTTCCGTATTCGTTTAGATCAATCTTCTTTAAAGTTTGTATTGCTTTATGATGATTCTCTGTACTTGAATTATTGTAATTATTTAAATAATAAATTCCAATTACATGCAAAAAGAGATTTCTTTCAAAAGGAGGTAGGTCTTTATAGTTACTTTCTATACTTAGAATAATTGTATAAGTGTTTTTATAGTCGTTCTTTAAGAGATAATATCTTGCTAGTAGCAATTGATACAAAGCATCATATTTTGGCGAATTAATAAAAGGGCTTTTTTCTAGCTCTTTTTTATATGAATCAACTTCCTTCATTCTTACTTTAATAATTGCTGTATGCCAGTTTAGTAGTTTATTTTCAAGATTTTCAAAGTTCGCAATTTCTTTTCGAATATCAATTTGTAATCGTTCAGAAAACAAGGTAATAATCTCAGATGAGTAGGAAGTATTCCCTCTTTCAATTTTTCCAACGTGCTTTGAAGAGCAGATTCCTTTTCCAAGTTCTTCTTGTGTTAGCCCGGCTTTCGTACGATAAAATTTTATAACTTCTCCTTCGATCATTGATTGCTCCTCCTATCCTAAAACTTATACTAAATATACAATAGTTCAACTTAGTTTCCATCATGCTATACACACAAATTATTAAGTTATTCTAATAAAAAATTAATAATAAAAAATAGTAATTTAATACTAATCTTATTGATTAATAGGTAAAAGTTAATAGATTATAAGAAAACCATGAACAGACAAATGTTCATGGTTTTTAAGTTTATTTATTATTGAACACCTACGGCAGTATATGCATCCATGACTGCTTTTGTTTGTGTTGATGGTTGACCAGTAGTTTTGCTATCTGGGTATAAATCACGAGCTGCTTGAATTGCAGCTTCTCGCATTTCTTTAAATCCAGAAGAAGGCGTTAAATACATTGTTAATGCACGGTAATAGATTTTCTCTGCTACTGTACGCTGCAGTTTAGTAACTGTTATACCGTTATGTGTCCCACCTTCAGCGATTAAATATGCAGCTTTATTGTTGATACTACTGTTAATGTGTACGCCACCTTTATCTTCTGTACCTAAATAACGATCCGCGTAATTATCTGGATATTTATTATCCTTTAACCCATAAATAGGACTAAGTGACTTAGATTTTGGATTGCTTAACGAACGAAGTCCTCCATCACCATCTTTTGTAGGAGTGTAGATATCTTCACCCATCTCCCAATCAGATGGAGATGTAGCACCTGCAGCGTTCATTTCAGCTAATGCTCCGAAGATATCTGCCAATGATTCATTAATTGCACCAGACTCACCTTGATACGTAAGGTTCGCAGTATTTGATATTACACCATGAGTCATTTCGTGACCTGTTACATCTAATCCGCCTGCTAAAGAACCAAGAACAATCCCATCACCATCTCCGTATAGCATTTGCTTTCCGTTCCAAGCTGCATTATTCCATTTTGATCCGATGTGAACCGTGCTGATTAACGTCATTCCTTTATTATCTAAACTGTTACGCTTGTGCACTGTTTGATAATATTTATTTACTTTATCAGAGTTCATATGAGCTGATACTCCAGCAGGATCATAGAAAAAATTAGTTGAACTTTTTGTTTCTATTTCAAATCCTGTAAAACCTAATAGTGCTGAAAGAAGAATAAATGGAGTTTCACCCATACGATGAGCATCGAAAGTTGCAAGTGGCACGATATTTGGTGACGTTGTAGTACCGCCAGCAATTGATCCACCATATAAATAGCTAGTTCCAGTTGTAGTGTCTTTTCCTACAGGGAATGACTGCATTTTGCCAAATACGTCTAACCCTCTTCCAACCGCAACAGTAAGTTTTGCTGGGTCAGCTAAGTTGTCAATTGCATCAAAGCTGTCTACTATTTCTCCATTAGTTGCATTCACAAAATAATGGAAGTAACCAGGTGCTGGCACAGAAGTTGAAGCCTTAACTAAATAGGTTAAATAATACTTTCCATTGTGTGGGTAAATTGTTAATTCAGTATCAATTCCATCATAATTTTTAACAGTGCCAATTTGAGATTCGATACTCTCCTTAGCAGTTGTTTCTGCATCTTCTTTAGAAATAACCGCTTCAGTTGGAATAATTGTACGTGATAATTTTTGAGTTATATTACCAAATGATGCGTATACATTGTTATTTGCGTCTAGTGCAACAGCTTGTCCAGATCCATAAATTGGAATTCCTTTGTACTGTTCGACTGTTCTGACATGGTAAGTATTTGTTGTGCTGTCAGCTTGTTCACTAATAACTTTAAATTGTTCCCATGCGGAACCTGATCTTGCAAGACCTTCTACTTTTGAATTAAGAAAAGCTTTTACAATTTCATCCTTACTTAAAGCTTGTTCAACTGTTGCTGCACTTGCTTTTACATTTACAAATGAAGGTAAAGTTATTAAACCTCCTCCAAATGCTACGGTTAACGCCATTACTGCTGGAATTGCTTTTCTTCTCATTCTTTTCTCTTTTTTCATTCTCAAAACTTTCACCCCTTATTTAATTTTGTTGCGACTGCAATTTTCATTATTGAGAAAATTCAAAATTAAATCAATATGTCAAACCCGGGTTCTTTTCGAGCTGTTTTTTAAGCTTTTCACCTTAAAATCGACTATTTATGACAAAATACTACCAATAATTGGCTCAAAAATAACCCGGTTTCAATTTTCCGACAACTGAGCAATAATGAATTTCAACAGGGCTTTTGCAAAGGAGTGAAAATTTGAAACAAGCAAGAAAAAAAGTCTCCATCATCGTCAGTTTATGTTCTATTCAATTTTACTTGGCAATGCAAACAGTTGGTCAAACGGAGGCAACCTTTTCTAGTCAAGTATCTACAGAACAAGTCGTTTCAGCAGCAATCGTGTTTCCTAAAACAATCCAACAATTAGAAATAGCTGCAAAAGATCATTCAACAAGAGCTAATCATTTATATAAGACGATCCTACAGACATCAATTAATGGTAATTGCTCTGAATTGTCAAGTTTACTTACTACTGTTCTTAATGAGGAACAAGAATTAAATAATGAGATTAAGAGTTTACAAAGTATTCAAGAGCAGTTGAACTCTTATCACAATCAAATTCATGAACTTTCTGAAACTGAACAAAGTAACTATGAATATGAGAGAAAAGGCTACCAGGTTGTTAATCAACTAATCCAGCAATTAAATGAAACAATTAATCTTCAAAAGATAGCGTCCATTAAATCTACAATTCAATCCCAACTAGGTGAAAGTAAAGAAATGATTAATAACGATACTAGTGAGCCTAAAAATGCTACTGATTCTGCTCAGGGCCAAAGTTCTAATCGTTCTGATACAGATTCAATTCCGAGCCAGAATTCTAATAACTCTGATACAGATTCAATTCAGAGCCAGAATTCTAATAACTCTGATACAGATTCAATTCAGAGCCGGGATTCTAATAATTCTGATACAGATTCAATTCCGAACCAGAAATCTAATCATACAGATATAGATTCAGTTCCGAACCAGGATTCTGATCAGACCAATACAGATTCAGTTCTGAGCCAAGATTCTGATCATACCAATACGGATACAATCTCAAATTAAATTTCTAATAATTCAGTAAATACAACTCAAAACGAATAGGTGATATCTCATGTTGAAGAAAATTTTATCAATTGTAGGTAATATTTTTAAAAGTATTTCTATTGTCATCTTGTGTTTCTTAGCTTTTATTGTGATTTCTTCTAGATTTACAGGTGGAGATTCTACCATTTTAGGCTATCAATTAAAAGCTGTTTTATCTGGATCGATGGAACCAACTTTTCATACGGGTTCAATTATTGCCGTTAAGCTAGGTGCAAATCCATCGTCTTATCAAAAAGGCGAGATTGTTACCTTTCACATGGACAATAAGCTAATTACTCATAGAATAGCAGCTGTTCATCATAAAAATGGTGAAATTTCATATAAAACGAAGGGTGATAACAATAATGCCCAAGACTTATGGACTGTGTACCCTCAAAATATCGTAGGAAAATATTCGAATTTCACGATTCCATATGTTGGTTATGCATTAAATTTTGTAAGCTCAAAAGCTGGATCAGCGCTATTGTTAATTGTTCCAGGTATCCTTTTAACTCTTTCAGCGCTACGCAATTTATTCCAATTAAGAAAAGAGTTTGAACAAAAAACTGCAGGATGAAGTTGGTTAGATCTCTTAAGTACAAAATAAAAGCTTAAGAGTTTAATAAATAAACCTTAAGGGGGAAATGAAATGAGTTTTACTAAGAGAATTGGTCAAGTTGTAATGAGTGGAGCAGTCGGTTTGTCATTAATTAGTGGAGGTACCTTTGCATACTTTAGCGATACAATTAAAACTGATAATACGTTCGCAGCAGGTACATTAGACTTAGGTATGAATCCTAATGCTGTTGTAAACATTAGCAATTTAAAACCTGGTGATGAAGTATATCGTGAATTTACGTTAGAAAACAATGGAACTCTTGATATTAACAAAGTTTTATTAAGCACTAAATATCAAGTTGAAGACGTAAAAAATAATAATACTGAAGATTTAGCTAAAAATATTAAAGTAACAATTATGTATAACACTAGCAGTGCTACGAACGAGGTTGTTGATACAACATTATATGACCTACAAAATCAAACTCCTGATTTAACGGCAATTACTCAATTTGTAGGTAGTACAAAAGATCCAGACGGCATTGCAGCAGGTCAAAAAGAAAAGATTTTCGTATTATTCGAGTTTGTTGATAATGGACAAGATCAAAATCAATTCCAAGGCGACAAGTTAAAAGTTGATTGGACATTTAATGCTCAAACTGGTGGAAGTACATACCACGACGACACTGATCCTAACAGCAACTAATAAAAAACAAAACCACCTAAATTTGATTAGGTGGTTTTTCACGTTGTTGAAAAACAATCTTGTCTATTAATTAATAAACTTTCGTATAAGGTGAAAAGTGTGCTTGATTTCCACTAAAGCTTACTTTATCTTTTTGTTTTTGAGTAAGATATTCTCCTTAAGAACCTATCAGTAAACGATACTGAAAATTAAAAGTGAATCTATTACTTACAAAGCAAATCTTTCTTTTATTAATTTAGCTACTTCTTCTGCACTCATATTTGTGTTATTTATTTTTAGATAATTTTCCTTCTGAATTTCCCCTTCTATCGAATTTAATCTAAATTTTTCCATTGTCTTTATTAAATTGTTTTCAGACCATTCAATATCTCTTTTTGTTGGCTTATGTTCTAATCTGTACGGTGTTTTATTTCGTGCAAGTCGCACGTCTAGTTCTGCTTCAAGTTCAACAAAATAGGTTGTTGCCCCTTTTGACTCAAATATGGAACAAACTTTCTCGACATACTCCCAATCAGATTTATGATCCAGAGCCCACACATATGTAAAAATAAGTCCATATAGGTTACTTTTTGACACATCTTCAAATATTTCATTTCGAAATAAATTGACTAATCTACTCCCTTCCTTTGTTCCATAATCAAAAAACTTGCTAACCAAATCGATTGTCATGTGATTATGAAACAATTTTAAATCTGTTATTTTTTCTAGTTCATGGCCTACAGTCATTTTCCCGACGGCTTGAGGCCCGAATACTAATACAAACTTCATAGCTCTCTCTCCCAAATAGATTAATTTTTTTATAAGCGCCCACAAATATAACAGAATTTTTCGACTAGTATATCATACTTGTAAATAATTAACCTGTTAATAAACTTCAACATACAAAAAGAACTGAACAATCTGAATGAATTGCATAAGAAATAGTAAAAAAGCAGAAACAAAGACAAGGTAAATATTCTACGTATATTATCTGTTTACTAAAAATTTACGAAGTTATCAAAAATTTTTTATTACATTTGGGAACTATTGTGTTAAAATCAGCATATAATTTAAAAACTTTCCCTAGGGAAAAACTATTTGATGTGTACAATAAATGAGGTGGTGGGAAACATGTCACAAGAATCACAAGAAAAAGTCATATATAACGAAGCCGGCTGGAGACAGGAACCTACACAACCTAGTTTGCAAGAGGTTCATCGTTCATTATCTGTTCCAAAGAAAGCTAGTAATTTCCGAAAGTTTCTTGCATTTGCAGGACCAGGTTATTTAGTTGCAGTTGGATATATGGACCCTGGAAACTGGGCAACATCAATAGCAGGCGGATCTGCTTTTAATTACACTTTATTATCTGTTATTTTAATTTCTAATCTAATGGCCATCATTCTACAATCATTAGCTGCTAAATTGGGTATCGTTACTGGTAGAGATTTAGCTCAAGCATGTCGAGACCATTTCAGTAAACCTGTATCATTTATACTTTGGTTACTTTGTGAAGCCGCAATTGCTGCATGTGATTTAGCTGAATTAATTGGGTCAGCCATCGCTTTAAATCTATTATTTGGTATTCCTTTGTTTTATGGAATCTGTTTGACAACTTTAGATATATTACTTGTTTTACTTTTACAAAACAAAGGATTTAGATATATCGAAGCATTTGTTATTTCTTTAATCATTTTAATTACAGGTAGCTTTGTATTTGAGTTGATCATGTCTCAACCTGATATAAAAGCTGTATTTGGTGGATTTATTCCAAGTTCTCAAGTTATTACAGATCCAAAAATGCTTTATATTTCTTTAGGAATTTTAGGGGCAACTGTTATGCCTCATAATTTATATCTTCACTCTTCAATCGTTCAAACTAGAAAGATTGAACAATCTGATGCTGGTAAAAAAGAAGCAATTAAATTTGCGACAATTGACTCAACAGTTGCATTAATGATTGCATTGTTTGTAAACGCAGCGATCTTAATATTAGCTGCTTCAACTTTCTACAAATCGGGTCATACAAATGTAGCATCCATTGAAGATGCATTCCAGCTTCTTACTCCATTACTTGGAACGACTTTAGCAAGTACATTTTTTGGATTGGCATTATTGGCTTCAGGTCAAAATTCTACTTTAACCGGTACGCTAGCTGGGCAAATTGTCATGGAAGGCTTTTTAAATATTAAGCTTAAACCTTGGATTAGAAGAATGATTACTCGTTTAATCGCTGTTACACCTGCTCTTATCGTCACTTATTTTTATGGAGCAAATGGAACTGCAGATTTATTAATACTAAGTCAGGTAATCTTGTCTTTACAGTTATCTTTCGCGGTTATACCATTAGTCATGTTCACTAGTGATGCTAAGAAAATGGGTAAATTCGTTAATAAAACATGGTTAAAATCAGTCGCTTGGTCGATTGCTTCAGTTATTGCAGTATTAAATGTATATTTACTTTGGGCAACATTCTTTAAATAATAAATTGAACCAAAAAAGATTGAACAGATGTTTGAATGACATTTGTTCAATCTTTTTTTACTTTCTCTTTTCTGTATACGTAAATGGACTGCAATTAAAATTCGAAAATCGCAAATAAAAATAGCAAAACTGCAATTAAATATCTAAAAACCGCAATTAAGATGAAAAATTACCCGTACCAGTTAAGGTATTATGACTTGAAAATTGTACAATATTGGCTATTCACAAACGGAAAACCTGCAAGTATAACCTAATTCTTACTATATTGGAAAAATCTACTTAATATTTATAAAAAAGGGCAAAGATATTAACTACAAATATATAGTAAAGGTATGATCCCCCCACATAGTTCATCAATTATATTTTCAATAAAAAATGCCGCTCCTTAGTCAGTTAACTCGACAAAAGGAACAACCCACAATTTCAAATAGATCAAATAAATCTATACTTCTTTTAAAAATTTATCAATAATTGAGATTTGCTCATTTGTATTTAAAGCAGGGGCATGACCAACTTTAGGTATTGTTTCCATTTGAAACTTCTGCGTTCCCTTCATTTTTAATGCTACATCCAGTGGCAAGACGTCCGAAACTTCTCCTCGAATGAGTAAAATCTTGGACTGAATAGATTCCCAGTAATTCCACAAAGTTAAATCTTCAGTATGCTGAAATTGTAATGCAATTTTAGGATCATAATCTGGACCAATTCCACCCTCATCTCTTCTACGGCAAGAATTTTGCGTAAAATCATTCCATTCTTCTTCATTCGAAACACCAAATGAATGATAAATTAACTTATAGTAATTCTTCAATTCAGTAAATGTTTTAAATTGAGGTGGCGTACCAACATAGCTAATTATTCTTTTAATTCCTTCAATATCTTGTGGTTGGTTTTCTGACGCTCCTGCCCCGATATCATTTAAGACTAAATGAGAAATTCGATTTAGATGTTTCGGCGTGCCAGCAAGTCGCATTCCAATTGCTCCACCCATCGAAGTCCCTACCCAATGAACTTGTTCAATTTCTAAACGGTCTAATAAACCAATCGCTAGATTTACATAGTTTTCAAAACAGTAATCTTGCTCAGGAGAAGTACTCCACTGACTTAACCCTCGCCCAATCGTATCTGGACAAATGACATGGTAATCCTTAGCTAAATGACGAGCTAAAATATCAAAATCCCTACCATTCCTGGTTAATCCATGCCAGCAAACAACTGTTGGATTTTTTCTTTCTCCCCATTCCGTAAAATGAAGCTCCATTCCATTAATCGATTCAAACCTAGACTCAGGATAAAAAATATCAATCACTCCATTCATTTTAGTGTCCACTTTATGTAATATTCGATTTTTATAAAAATATCCCTATAAAAAAAACAGCGAAAAAACTGATACTATTCACGTTTAGTTAAATAATAATAAAGACAAATACAGCACAATCATGAATAGTAAAAAAGAAAATAAAATTGATACAAGAATAATTGAATGATGGGCAGGTATAAATTTTCCATTTTGAATTTCTTTCCGCTTTTTACTGTACTGAATAGTGGCTAATACTCCAGAAATTAAACCAACAACACATGCATATATGCCAAGAAAAATTGCTAATGTATTGATGAACTGGTTATCACTAATTTTAATTGTAAAGTGTAGTGAAGTTGTTAAAAATCCTACACCAGTAATTGATATTGCAGTTCGCAGCCATGCTAAATATGTCCTTTCGTTTGCTAGATGCTGTTGTGCATATTTAACACTATCATCTGATAAATCTTTTACTTTACTTAAAGAAGCCATATTAAATTACCCCTATCAAAGATTTATAGAGTGATTAACTTGTAGAAAACATTTCTAAGTTTTAGTTTAATCTTTAAAATTTAAGATTTAGTAAACTTAGGATTACGTTTAGATAAAAATTGTAATGGGGGAATGTTAAAATAATTGAACTTTCAAAAATAAAACGGTCAAAAAGATGGTAATTCCGTCCATCTTTCTGACCGTTCAATCTAACTATTTTTCTGTTTGTTGAAATTCATTTTGAACTTTTTCCAAAAGGTTTTTATCAGTTATTAAACGATAGCCCGTTAGAGCTAATGCTTTTGCACCCGTTACTAGAGCATGATCACCAAGTGGCGATCTCGCAGCTTCACGGAATTCATTTGTATGAGCAATTAAATCATCAGGTCCAATTTTAATATATGCGTGAGAAGTCGGAACAACATGGCTTACATTTCCGGCATCAGTAGATCCAAGCCCGCCGCTTTTGCTATTCACTACTTCCCCCAATAGTCTTAGTTCCTCACCAACAATCTCATCAAGAGATTGATTGATAATAAAATCATGGACTTCATTTTGGAATCTTTCAATTTTCACAGTACTACCAGTTGCATGTGCTGCTCCTTCGGCAATATTACGAATCTTAGTAGATACTTCCTCCGTACGATTCCAAGTACTAGCACGGATGAAGAATCTTGCTGAAGCATACTCTGGAATAATATTTGGTGCATCGCCTCCATGAGTGATAATTCCGTGTATGCGAACATCACTAGAAAGTTGCTGACGAAGAGCATTAATGCCATTGAATAATTGGATTACTGCATCTAAGGCATTAATTCCATGTTCTGGTGACCCAGCAGCATGAGCTGCTCTTCCATAAAAATGGAAGTCTAATGGATCTACTGCCAACGATGGACTCGACAAACCTGTTTTACCACTTGGGTGGAGCATAAGAGCTGCATCAACACCTTCTAGTAATCCATTTTTTACGAAACTCCCCTTTGCACTTCCATTTGGTCCACCCTCTTCTGCAGGTGTTCCAAATATGACAACCTCTCCTCCAGTTTCAGAGATGACCTCAGCAAGGGCGATTCCTGCTGCCACACTTGTTGTTCCAATAATATTATGTCCGCATGCATGACCAAGACCAGGTAGTGCATCGTATTCTGCTAAAAAAGCGATGGTTGGGCCTTGCTTAGACGACTTTTTCCTTGCTACAAAGCCTGTTTCATGTCCTGCAATATTACGCGTGACATCGAATCCAGCTTCTACTAGAATTTTAGTATGTGTTTCTGATGCAAAAAATTCTTGATTGCCAATTTCAGGTTTCTCATGAATTTTGTGGCTAATTTCAAGATAAACTTCCTTCGATTCCTCAATACTTTTCACAATTTTTTCTCTTTGTGTTTCAATTTTGACTGTCATTTAGAGATCTCCCTTCCATTCTTTTAAATAAGCATGAACTAGCTTTATAGATTTTTAATTTTATCAATCGAAATGAATACTGGAACTGTAGCACCTTTGTCACGTTTAATAATGTAATCATGAACTTCTTTTGATTGATAGGCCTTTACAATCTTTGCAAAGTCCTTGTCATTTTTATTCTTCGTACGGGATGCAATAACATTGATATACGGCATAGCTGCTTTATCATTAGGATCTTCTTTATAAAGTGGATCCTTTGCAGGGTCTAAGCCCGCTTGAACGGCGAATCCATTATTGATGATCGCTGCTGCCACATCATCCAATGATCTAGCAGTTTGCCCTGCAGCAATCGGTTTGATTTTTAGATGCTTAGGATTTTCTTTAATTTGTTCAATACTTCCTTTAGGGTCAAAATTATCTACTAAACTAATTAACTTTGAAGATTGTAATAGTTTAAGTGCACGGCCCGCGTTTGTAACATCATTTGGTATCGTAATCGTTGCTCCATCTGGAATATCACTTAGCTTTTTAAATTTATGTGAGTAAATCCCCATTGGCGCAATCACTGTCGAGCCAATTGCTGAAATATCTAAATTATGATCGCCTTTAAATTGGTTCATATAAGTAATCGTTTGAAAAGAATTTAAATCAAGGCTACCGTCATTAAGTGCTGTGTTAGGCTGAACATAATCTGAAAATGAAATGATTTTCAATTTAATGCCATCATTTTTCACTTGTTTTTGTACAATATTCCAAAGTTCATAGTCATCACCGTTAATACCAATCTTAACTGTTCTCTCTTTTCCATTACCTGATGATGCGTTAGAACCACATGCTGATAATACCGAAACTGTTAATAATAATGCTGCAAAAATAGTAAAAAACTTTTTCATCCTCTTTTCCTCCTTACGTATCTTGACCACGTATTTCCTAAACTTTGTATGAGTTGAACAATAACTACTAGTAATACAACTGTAATGACAATAACCAATGTTTCAAAGCGTTGATAACCATATGTAATAGCTAAGTCACCTAATCCACCAGCACCAACAGCACCAGCTGCCGCAGTCGATCCAATCAATCCAATCGTTGCTGTTGTAAATGAAAGAATCAACGATGGAATCGCTTCAGGTAAAATGAACTTCACGATAATTTGAAACTTTGTTGCTCCCATAGAATAGGCTGTTTCCAGCACTCCCTTATCTACTTCTAACATGGAGTTCTCAATTAATCTTGCCAAATATGGTCCTACAAAGATTGAAAGTGGAACAATTGCAGCAACTACTCCAATGGACGTTCCCGTCAATAATCTAGTAAATGGAATAATGGCAACTAGCAAAATAATAAATGGAACAGATCGAACAATATTAATAATGGTATTTAACAACGTAAATAAAGGTTTGTTTTCCATTATATGACCTGGCCTTGTTACAACTAGGATAATACCTAAAGGCAATCCTATGATTGTGCCAAAAATAAATGATCCTAGCACAGTTAGAAATGTATCTTGAGTTGCCTGCAAAAACTGCGGCCAAAAGAATTCCCAATTAAGCTCCATTTAACTCAACCTCCCTCACATCTATCCCCTTTTCCGAAATAAATTTAATAGCTTTTGCGCTTTCCTCTTTTGTTCCTTCTAGTGCCACAAGCAAATTCCCATAAGGTCTTTCTTGTAACTCTGTAATCGATCCATAAAGAATATTTAAATGTATATCGAATTTTTTAAGAACCTCTGATAATAATGGGTTGCCTGCCTTGTCACCTAGGAAGACTAATTGATAATATTTTCCCTTTGATAATGATTTGGATAACTTAGGCGGCACCTCATTTAGTAAGACAGTGTTAACAAAATTCTTTGTAATACTTTTTTGTGGATTCGTAAAAACGTCATAAACATTACCTTCCTCGACAATTTCACCATCATCAATGACCGCCACTTTATCACATAGATCACGAATTACACTCATTTCATGGGTAATAAGGAAAATTGTAAGATTATAGGATTTATTTACCTCCCTTAAAAGCTCTAATACATTCTTTGTTGTTTCAGGGTCTAATGCAGATGTAGCTTCATCACATAGCAAAAGATCTGGATCTGTTACGAGTGCCCTTGCTATTCCCACTCTTTGCTTTTGTCCTCCCGATAAGTGCCCCGGAAATACATCTTGCTTCCCTGTAAGTCCAACAAATTCAATTAACTCCATTACCTTTTCCTGAACATCCCGTTTCTTTTTTCCTTCAAGGTATAGCGGCATTGCTATATTATCAAATACCGTTTTAGCAGAAAGTAGATTAAAGTGTTGGAATACGACACCAATTTTTCTACGTGTCTTACGTAACTCTTCATCTTTTAATGTCATTAGGTCCAATCCATCAATGAGAACTGATCCTTCTGTTGGCTCTTCAAGTCTATTTAAACAACGAATCAATGTACTTTTTCCTGCTCCGGAAAAACCAATGATCCCAAAGATTTCCCCTTTCTCTATTTTCATATTAATATTATTTAAAGCTTTAATTGGTGGTCTTCCAGGATAAACCTTGGAGACATTTTTTATCTCAATCAAATTACTTCCCCCATTGCAAGTTATTTCAATCACCATAACTAAGTAAACAGATTTGAAAACTAGGATTTATAACGATATTTCCCCCTTTTTCTCCTATGCCACCACATCAAAAAACCCCTCTTCTTATCCAATAAAACAGATAAGAAGAGGGGTTATAATATATAAGCCACTTTACTTCTTATCTTTCAAATCGCTTGAACGATTTGCAGGAATTAGCACGGTATTTGTTACGAAACAACAAACCCGTTGCCGAGGTATCGCAGGGCCAGTCCCTCCACCTCTCTGGATAAGTAATAGAATTTATTAAGTTTTTAAATTATTGAGTTCATGTTATCCCTCTTTTTAGAATCCGTCAAGAATTATTTTTAAATTTTTTTGTGAAAATTGTGTTTGTAAATAACATTTTTTTACGAACACTGCTTTATATACTCCTTAGGACCTATATATTCAAATCAAAAAAAACTATTTCATATACCGTCCGAAATAGGTCAGGATACTTATTTTTTTGAGTTTTTATTAGTATTTCATTTAAGAGAAAGACAAAAAAGCAGACAAGGCTTCTACGATAAACGAGAACCTGTCTGCTTTTTTGAATTATGCCTACCATAATGCAGGCTTTACTACCATAAACCATAGCATAACCATCAAAAGAACGATGTAAATCCAGATAGATCGACGAAGCTTCTGAATCAGCATTCTCTGATCATGGGTAGGTTCACTGAATTTCCGAATGGTCGGTGAAAAGGCTCTAGCTAGGAAAAATAATGAACTCACCAAAAGAAGAATGGTCATCACAATCCAAGATGTCTTCCACGACCAATGACCCACTAGTACCAACAAAACCCCTGATCCAACCAGTACATGCCCAGCATGCTTTGCCAATCTAACAGCAAACCGGAATACATCCAAATAGCTCTGTTGTATCGCAGACTTCGAGGTATGCAGCTTTTTGAGTATCGGAATCAATACAAAAAAAGGGCCAATCGATAAGATTACACTAGCAATATGTATGTAAAGAAGCAATCTATACAGCATTTAAATTAATCTTGGATGAGACGGAACTCATGAACCCATACCCTCATTTGTGGCAGCCAAGGCATTCCAGGATGGATTGACAGGATGGATTGCTTATACTCTTCTACAGTTGAATAGCCTTCCTGCTTAGCATCCTCATCTGTCAATTCACCAAGAGCTTGAGAATAAACTTTTTCAACAACATACTGATTATTTTGAAGGGTCATCACTTCCCCAACATCTGCATATCTACCATTTCGGCGAGTAGCAGTTTTTTGTCCTGACAATACCTTTTCAACATCCTCTTGAAGCGTAACAAGGCGTTCAATTGTACATGTTTTTGGCGGTAAAGCGTTCGTTTCATTTTGATTTGACATTTAATTCATTCTCCATTTCAATTTAATTTTTAGTTAAGGCTTAAAAAAACGACTAGTTCTATTTTAATTAAAATAGTACAAAATTAGCAAATTTTATTTAAGAATATTGCTATAAGAAGCAACAAAAAGGAGCTCACATCTAGCACCATATTAAAGACCAATAGAAAAACAGAAAAACTCCCAAAATAGTTTTTCTGTTTTTTATAGTTATTCCTTATTCAACTAATCCATGATTTTATAATCGTAATCCAAATTTTCAAAGCAGTAAAACCAATTAGAACTGCCAGAATCCCTCGTAAAACCTGTGTTTTTGTTTGTTTGCCTATTTTTGCACCTAATGGTGAAGCGATTAAACTTGCAATTACAACAATAATTGTCGGCAAAATTTCAACCTGACCAGTAGAAATTTTCCCGATCGTTACGCCTATTGATGAGATAAATGTAATGGCTAATGACGATGCAATAGTCACACGAGTTGGTATTTTTAAGATTGTTAACATGATTGGTACTAACAGAAATGCTCCTCCTGCACCAACAATCCCTGCACTAGTGCCCACAACAAATGCTAGGCCAGCCGCAAGCCATACATTAATTGAAATTTGACCATCCGCTGACATCTCGACGTTTTTTCTAGGAATAAACATTAAAACGACCGCAATCATTGCTAAAATTCCGTATACAAGATTAATTCCATGTTCTGAAAGTAGATTTGAACCGAATCCACCAAGAAAACTTCCTATTAGTACACTTATTCCCATACTTACTATTACTTTTTTGTTTAGATAACCGCTTTTACGATAGCTTAATACTCCACCTAAAGTTGCAAATACTACTTGGACGGCACTTATACCTGAAACTTGATGTGGTGTGAAAGCAGCAAATCCTAATAATGGAGGAATAAATAGGAGCATTGGATAATTTATAATCGCTCCACCAATTCCTACCATTCCTGAAATAAAGGACCCAAAAAAACCAACTAAGAAAAGTACTAAAATTAAGGTCCACTCCATTTAAAGTCCTCCTATAATAGAAAAGGAGATGTAACTATTACCTCTCCTTTTCCTATTAATCTATTAGCTTAACCTTTTTTAATCCAAAATTTTAAAACATTGTCTTCTTCGGTATAATTTAATAATTCGTGTCCACCTGATTTAGCCCAAGCTGCAAGGTCGTTTTTAGCACCTTTATCAGTGACATGAATTTCTAATACTTCGCCTGCTTCAATCTCTGCAATTGCTTTTCTTGTTTTTACAATTGGAATTGGACATGCTAAGCCTTTTGCATCTAATAATTTTGTAGCTTCCATTCTATTCTCCTCCAAGTCTCATTATCGTACTGCACAGCGATTTGGACCAATTTCCATTTCTCTCTGTTTTTCTTCATTTAAACTAATTTTGCCCATATTAACTTCACGGATTTCTTGATATGAGTTCGGTTGTGGCGGTAAGTTCTCAGTTACTAACTTTCTAAACTCACTTTCACTCTCAATGTTCAATCCATGATTCTGATCAAATAAATATCCTAATTTTTTATAAACACTACCATCCTCGTTCAATTCACTAATCACCATAAAATGTGATGGTAGCACGATTAATTCAAGCGATAAATTTCGGTATTTTTTATAAAGTGTTTCGCGTAAGTCCCCTACCCAATCCTCTGCCATACCAGCAAGATCGGGTCTTCCAATTGAATCGATAAATAAAATATCACCAGAAAGTAAGAACTTTTCATCAATAACAAATGAAGTTGATCCGATTGTATGACCTGGTGAATAAAAAGCCTCAATACTGATTGCTGTTTGACCAATCATTACCTTATTACCATCTTCTAATGGACTGTATTTAAAAGTAACCTCTTTAGCATCCTTTGGAGGTAACCAGTATGTTGCTCCCGTAATCTCAGCAATTTTTCTTCCACCAGAAATATGGTCTGCATGAAGGTGAGTATCAAATACATTTGTAATTTTTGCGCTCTTTGTATTTGCAAAATCAATATAGATATCCGTCATTCGAGTAGAATCAATAATAGCAGCCTCATCATTTGAAATAACCATGTAGGATAAACATCCCTTACCGATTCTGACAAATTGATACAGTTCTCCACCATTTTTCAGATCTGCAATTTTTACTGGTTCTAGATGTTCACTCCACTCTTTCATTCCGCCTTTAAGGTAAGCTACGTCTAGTCCCTCGTCTGAAAGCATCTCTGCAATCATGATGGAAGATCCTTCTTTAGCACACACAACTAAAACATCTGTACTTGTAGGAATCTTATCTAAAATATCTTCAACCCCATCAAGTAAATCAAAATAAGGTATATTTAAATGTTCAAAATTTGAACCTTCTATTTTCCAATCGTTATAATCGTCAGTATTTCGGACATCTAAAATAAATAGTTCTTCTTTATCGAATATTTTTTTTGTAATCTCTTTTGCAGACATTGCTGTGACTGCCATCCTTAATACCCCCTAAAGTATAAATTTTTTCAAAAAAAATTAAATTAACCTTTTATTCTTGCTGTTTGCCCAGACCATTCAGTCATTCCAGGTATTACATTAAACACATTAGTAAAGCCGCTAGAAACTAATAATTGAGCAGCAAGGTCACTGCGGTTTCCAGTTCTGCAAACGATATATATTTCATTTTCTTTATTTAATTCTGTCATACGGTTCTCCAATTCACCTAAAGGGATTGATACCGCATTTGGTATATGATTAAATACATATTCCGCTTCTTCTCTTACATCTAAAACGATTATATTTTCATTTTGTAGTTTTTGACTTAATTGATCGTTCGAAATGACATTTTCAAATCTTTTTTCAATTGTATTTTCATCTGAAGATTTTCTTAAATAATGTAGTAATACTTCTCCATTTTCGATTGTTCCTAAGTATTGATTTCCAGTGCTTTCCGCCCAAGCTTTAATGTCTGCTTTTGAACCTCTGTCAGTCGCTTGAACCTCGATTACTTGCCCATTATCTAAATCCTTCATTGCTTTTCTAGTCTTTACAATCGGCATTGGACAAGCTAATCCTTTTGCATCTAATTTCATGTTTGTTTTAATGAATTCCATATTATGACCTCCGCACTTAGAATACCACTTGGGGTATTTATTTAATCAAAAAAAATTATTCTACGTTACCGAACCAAGAAAGCATTCCGCCTACCATGTTTTTAACGTTAAACCCTTGAGATTGAAGGAATTCTGTTGCACGGCCACTTCTAGCACCTGAACGACAAACCATAATATATTCTTTTGATTTATCTAATTCGTGTAATCGAAATTCGATTAATCCGAGTGGAATATGAATAGCTTCTGGGATTTTCCCTGCTGCAACTTCATCTACCTCACGAACATCAATAAGGGTAACTTCTTTTCCAGTTTTTAAATTATTTTCAAGCTCAATCGCAGTAATTTCTTTCATGTTATCCAATCCTTTCTAAATTATATAAATAAGTTAACTTGACCTTCTTCTGCTTCACCAATGTATGCGGCAACACCAGCATACTGAATATTCTCTAATAGCTCTTCGGTTTGTAGACCTAACAGATCCATTGTCATTGTACATGCTACTAAATTTATTTCTTGTTCTTGGGCCATTTCAATTAATTGTGGTAAAGGCAATGCATTATGCTTTTTAATGATATCCTTAATCATCTTTGGTCCAAAACCAGCAAAATTCATTTTAGAAAGTCCCATTTTATCAGCGCCTCTAGGCATCATCTTTCCAAACATCTTTTCAATAAAACCTTTTTTTGTTGCTATATGTTCACCTTTTCGTAAAGCATTTAAACCCCAGAATGTATGAAAAATAGTTACCTCATGATCAAAAGCTGCAGCACCGTTCGCAATAATGTAGGCAGCCATGGCTTTGTCATAATCTCCACTAAATAAAATGATATTTGTTTTCTTAGCTGTCATATTCTTTCTCCTTTTCATTCTTTATACCCACTAGGGTATATAACAAAACAAAAAAATATATCTTATATATACTATTACCCCTATGGGTATATGATATTAAAAATAAAAAATTGTGTCAAACCATATATTATCTACTTTTTACAAGTAAGTTTACTGCTTCTTTCACTAAATCTTCAGCATCTTGCCCGTTTTCATTCGCATTTCGGACACAATCAACTAAATTCGAGCTTACTATAACGCCAACCGTACGATCCAAAGCTGATTTAACTGCTGATAACTGTGTAATGACATCTTTACAGTCCTTGTCTTCTTCTAGCATCTTTAAAATTCCACGAATCTGTCCCTCAATTCGTTTTATTCTATTTTTTACTGGATCATCATATTTCATTAAATCACCCCTAAATTTTAAAACTAAGCTTAACCATTTATTTAGAATATATAAGTAATATATACCCCATAGGGTATAATGTCAATCAATTAATTTTATATAACTTAGTCTTCTTTTAGTAAGTTAAAAGTAGATATGAACAAAAAAGATCACAATAATGTGATCTTTTTTTCGTTACTTTGAAATTTTAAGATTTCACTGTCATTTCCATCTCAAAATAAGTCCCTACATCCATAACTACTTCGTCTTTATGGATGTAGTCATTTTTCTCTTTAAGATAAATATAGTCTTTAGACCATTCACCAATGTTTTGAAGAATATCTTTTAAAGCATTCGTAAATAATAATACCTCTTCATTTGTAGTCGTTGGATGAACACTCATGCGAATCCAACCAGGCTTTACACTAATATTTCCATTATCAATTTCATCTGTAATTGATTTAGACATTTCTTTTGTAATATTCAGAAGCATATGTCCATAAGTACCTGCGCATGAACAGCCGCCTCGTACTTGAATTCCGAAACGATCATTTAATAATCTAACAACTAAATTATGGTGAATATCCTTTAAATAAAAAGAATAAAAACCTAATCGTGGATTGCTTGAATTTTCAAGTACCACTACATTTTCAATTGACTTAAGTTCATCTACTACGATGTGTTCTAATTCTTCTTCACGGTTTAAGATGTTCTTTGTACCCATTGCATCTTTTACCTTAATAGCAAGAGCTGTTCTAATTGTTTGCAGAAATCCTGGCGTACCGCCATCTTCTCTTTCACGAATATTGTTAATATATTTTTTCTCACCCCATGGATTTGTCCATTCTACAGTTCCTCCGCCTGGGTGATCTGGAATTTTATTTTGATACATCGAAGAGTCAAATACTAAAACTCCGCTACTACCAGGCCCTCCTAAAAACTTGTGTGGAGAAAACAGAATCGCATCAAGTTTTTCCATTGGATCACTAGGATGCATATCAATGTCAACATAAGGTGCAGAAGCTGAGAAATCCACAAAACAAACGCCATTATATTCATGCATTAGTCTAGCTAGCTTATGATAAGGGGTAATTAATCCAGATACATTCGAGCAAGCACTGAATGATCCAATTAATTTTCGTTTATTTTTATAGAACTCAAGTCGCTCTCTTAAAAATTGTAAATCAACTACATTATTACTGCAATTAGGTACAACTTCTACATCACAAATCGTTTCCAACCACGAAGTATGATTGCTATGATGCTCCATACTTGTGATAAAAACGACTGGTCTTTCTTCCTCAGGTATACTTAAACGGAAGTGGAAATTTTCATGTATTTTTAGCCCTAAAATACGTTGAAACTTATTCATAACGCCAGTCATTCCTGATCCATCAGTTATAATTGTGTCGGAAGCGCTTGCATTAACATGCTCTTTTATGATCTGTAATGCTTCATGATAACAATTCGTCATCGTGCTTCCAGTTATATTTGATTCCGTATGAGTATTTGCAACATACGGTCCAAAAGTTGTAAGTAATTTTTCTTCAACTGGTCCATATAACCTACCGCTCGCAGCCCAATCTAAATAGATAATTTTCTTTTCACCAAATGGAGATAAGAATGTTTTTTCATTTCCAATAATCTCTTTTCTAAATTGTGAAAAATACTTTTCTAAATTCAATTTTATCGCTCCTAATGAGAATATGTTTTGTGCTTTTTAATCGGAAATCTCTGTTTAAGGTAATTAAGATAAAACCGAGTATTCCAATACCCTATTGGGTATTATATAAAGTGCACTGAAGCCAGTCCGATCATGACGGAATGGCTTTTTTAAAGTAATTTATCAATTTTTAAACAGAACTAATTAAAAAGAAAATATCTTGCGTCAAAATCTAAATAGAAAACTTATTTACATATACAAATATATGTCATATTATTCTGCATTAAAAGAATTTTTTCACTTTTAAAATATTAATAAAATTTTACACTATCTATTTTATTTAAAAAGAGACCCTTTTTGATAGTACTCTTTCATCATTTTTTCCGGGACCATACTACCACCTGTACCCCAAACGACATGGGTACTATTTTCCATTTTTTTCAATAAATTATTTTTTAGTAAATAATCTTTGCCTTCTTTAAATAATTTTATTGGACCGATCATACCAGCTAGTGCTGACGGTTCTAAATAAAGATCCTCAGTATCGACTAATTCTTTTAACATGGTATATAGTTTTTCATCACTTATTGTATAGCTACCGCTTAAAAAAGGCTCCATGATTTTTCCTACAAAGCCAGATGGTCTCCCTACAGCTAGGCCATCTGCATCCGTTTTATTATCAATGCCAAAATCTTGTACAGAAACTTGATCGTGAAGTCCTGTCATTAATCCAATCAACATACAAGGAGAATGCGTTGGCTCGGCAAAAAAGAAATGAACATTATCTTTAAATAATAGTTTCAGACCAAATGCGACACCACCAGGTCCTCCTCCAACTCCGCAAGGTAAATAAACAAATAATGGATGATTTTCATCAATTGTAATGTTCAATTCTTCAAATTGCTTTTTTAAACGTGAAGCAGCTACTGCATATCCTAAAAATAAATCATTTGAATTTTCATCGTCTACAAAATAACAATTAGGATCTGCTTCTGCTTGAATTCGTCCTTCTTCTACTGCCTTACTATAATCCGCTTCGTACTCTATAACATTTACGTTTTTACTTCTAAGTAAGTCCTTTTTCCATTGCTTTGCATCCGCAGACATATGTACGGTTACTTTAAAACCTAACTTTGCACTAATAATTCCAATGCTCATACCTAAATTACCAGTGGACCCTACAGCAATTGAGTAGTTTGAGAAAAAATCTCTAAAAATATCACTATCTATTTTTGAGTAATCATCTTCAATCGTTAATAGTTGATGCTTTATAGCAAGGCTTTCAGCATGCTTTAATATCTCATATATGCCACCTCTTGCTTTAATTGACCCTGATATTGGTAAGTGACTATCACATTTTAAAAATAGTTCTCCTAATATAGTTTGTTGATAATTTTTTTCTAACGATTGTTTCATGGAAGGAATTTGTACTAAAGGAGACTCAATAATGCCATTTGTATCTTTTGTTTCTGGAAAAACCTTTGATATATATGGGGCAAACCTTTTTAATCGATCATCTGCGTCGTTTACATCATCTTGAGTAAGTGGTGACATTTTCATTACTTTTTGAAACGTCTCAAAATTTGGGTTCAACCAGAGGTATTCCTCTAAGTTCATCAGTTTTTTTAGGATTGGATACTTTTCTACATATGACTGTATATCAATTCTTTCCATCTATATTCCTCCTAGACTTAAACAGTTTATATATAGTTTATCAGATATTAGAATAGCTTTGATTGTTAATCTTTTGTAAATTCTCATAAAAAGAGATTGGTTTAGATTTTGATTCAAACTATACTATTTCTATGTATCAGATTGGAGGGAATATGAATTCTAAACATAAAATTAGTAAGTTATCTCTTTTGCTAGAAATACTTATTGTTTCTACTAAACTGGGCTTAACTTCTTTTGGTGGACCGATCGCTCATTTAGGTTATTTTCGTGAAGAATATGTAAGAAGGAAAAAGTGGATTGACGATCAAAACTATGCTGATTTAGTCGCTTTGTCACAATTTTTACCTGGACCAGCAAGCAGCCAAGTTGGCATTGGTATTGGCTTAATACGTGCAGGGGTCTTAGGTGGAATTGTCTCATTTATTGGATTTACATTACCATCAGTCATTGCACTTATATTATTTGCATTATTACTACAAGATATGGATTTAAAAAATTCTGGTTGGATCCATGGATTAAAACTGGTTGCGGTGCCAATTGTTGCACAGGCTATTTTAGGTATGGTGAAGAACTTGACGCCTGATTTAAAAAGGAAAGCTCTTGCTTTGTTTGCAATGATCGCTACACTAATATGGCAAACGACATTCACTCAAATTGCTGTCATTTTAATTTCTTCAATTTGCGGATATTTTCTATATCAGGATAATGAAAATAGTGATAAAACTGGATTAGTTACGAATATATCAAAAAAAGTTTCAATCATTTGTTTGGCTATATTTTTTATATTATTAGTTTTATTACCCTTAATTAGTTCATTTACATCGTCAAAATGGATTTCTATATTTGACAGTTTTTACAGATCAGGATCTATGGTATTTGGTGGTGGCCATGTTGTTCTCCCTCTACTTGAACGTGAGTTTGTTCCTACTGGATGGCTAAACAAAGAAACATTTTTGGCTGGATATGGGGTCACGCAGGCTGTACCTGGACCATTATTTACGTTTGCATCCTACTTAGGAACTGTAATGATGGGCTGGCGAGGAGGTTTAATTGCAACAATTGCCATCTTTTTACCAGCTTTCTTACTTATTTTAGGTACTCTCCCATTTTGGGCTAGTATGCGTCGTAGTTCGAAATTAAGGAGAGTTTTATTAGGCGTAAACGCAGCAGTAGTTGGGATCTTAATTTCAGCTTTTATTAATCCAATATGGATAAGCTCTGTATTTTCGATTGTTGACTTTCTAATCGTAGCTGTCTTATTTAGTATGTTAGTAATGATGAAATTACCACCATGGGTTATTGTACTTGTTGGAGCAATTAGTGGGGAAGTTTTATCTAGAATTTGAATTTTATTTTGTTAATAAAGAACTGCCCTCGTCATTTTTAAAAGAAGGGCAAATCCAATAAAAAAGCAGAAAAACCATACAATGTTTTTCTGCTTTTTTATTTTCAATTATTTTAACAATACAGCAATATTTCTTGCAGTTCTCTCAATATTTTCAAATGCGTTTTTCATAATATTTTCAATCGGTAAGATTGCAGGAATCGTAGGGAAAATAGCATCGATTCCGTGTTTATACAATTCCTCTATTCCATCACCGATACTACCACAAATTGCAATTACTTTCGCATTAGATGGGGCACAAGCAGCCGCTCCAACAGGTGCTTTACCATAAATTGTTTGTCCATCCATTCGACCTTCTCCTACAATTACAATGTCAGCATCCTTACATACTTCTTTAACATTTAATTGTTCAAGAACCAGTTCAATCCCTTTTTTTATTGAAGCATTTGCGAATAGCATTAGGCCTGCACCCATGCCCCCACCAGCTCCACTACCAGGAATCTCTTGGACGGATTTATTTAGATAATGCTCAGTAATCTGATAGAAATTTCCCATTGCTTCATCTATTGTAGCTAATTGATCTGCAGAAAGTCCTTTCTGTGGTCCAAATATATATGTTGCTCCATTTCTTCCAATCAATGGATTAACAACATCTGCCGCAATAGTGATTTTCACATTGTCTAGTAGTGGTGACTTGTTTTCGTCAGACATTGAAGCTACTCTTAACAATGCCTCACCATTGCTTTCAATTTTCTCACCATTTTGATCGAAGAATTGGTAACCTAGCGCTGTTGCCATACCAATCCCACCATCATTTGTTGAACTACCTCCAACACCAACAATAAGCTCAGAAGCTCCACGCTCAATAGCATAAAGAATTAATTCTCCGACACCAAAGGAAGTAGTTTGTAAAGGATCACGTTTTTCAATTGGTACAAGATGCAAACCACAGGCTTCAGCCATTTCTATAAATGCTGTTTTATTATCTTTAGAAAATGCAATTTTAGCTTGAACACTTTCATTAAGAGGGCCTGTTACATTAATCGTTTCTACTTCTCCACCATTTGAAGCGATTAAAGCTTGAACAGTGCCCTCCCCTCCGTCTGCTAATGGTAATAAATGATACTCTGCATTCGGATATACGGAATGAAAGCCTTTATGAATGGCATTAGCTACATTCGTTGCATCCAAGCTTTCTTTAAAGGAATCAGGTAATATTACTATTTTCATTTGTCCTCCTCCTTAAAGTGATGCGATAATTTGATCTGTTAAGTTAAATAATTCTCCATTAATTTCGATTACAATTTCTGTATCAGTTTGTTTTGTTACCGTTACAGATTCATGCGTAATTGAAATCTCAAGATTTGTACCTTGCCAATGGAACGGGAATGAAAGTTTGTCCCAGTTTTTAGGTAGGTTAGGATTAATTTTTATCTTATTTGATTCTATCGTAACGTTTGCAAAACCAAATATGGTTGCTAACCAATTCGCACCTAGAGATGCTGCATGTATTCCTTCATCTGATGATTTCGGATTTGGACCTAGATCGATTAAGCAAGCTTCTTGGAAGAATCGATAAGCATTTTCTTTTTCTCCACATCTTGCAGCAACAATTGCATGGATGGCTTTACTAAGTGAAGAATCATGAATTGTATGCTCCTCATAATAGTGCAAATTCTTTTTAACAACATCCTCTTCAAATAAGTTAGGGAAAAGGTATAATAGCATAACTACGTCAGCTTGCTTTAAAATTTGCATCTCATTTACTTCTTGACGTGAATAATCAAAAAGAATTGCCTGACTACCTTGTTTTTGTTTATATTTTGATAAATTAATTTCTGGTTTTGATAAAAATGTATCATCTTGTGGAATAATATTCTCTGCATTTGGTCTTGGTAAGTAAAGTCGATTTAGAAAATCCTTACCACTCTCAATAATTTCAGCATCGATGTTATTATATTTTCCCATAAAACTCAAAGCTTGTTGAACATTATAATAAGCCATATAGTTCGTATAAGCATTATTATTAATATGTTCAGTATATTCATCTGGTCCGATTACATCTTTAATAGAAAGTGCTTGATTTTCTTCTGTCGTACGACTTATCCAAAATCGTGCTGTTTCTTTTAGTAATTCAAGCCCTTCATTTGCCATAAATGATTCATCAAGTGTATTTTCATAGTATTGAATAACCGAATATGCAATGTCAGCAACAATGTGATGTTCAGCAAGAGCTGAAGCTACTTTTTGGCGTTTACCCGTTAGTATATTAATAGCTGCATATTCTGGCGTTTCTTCCATACCAGAAAATGCACTTTCCCATGGGAATAAAGATCCAGAATAGCCATTTTTAGTAGCCTTCTCTTTTGCTTCTTTAATATGAAGATAGCGATATCTTAATAAGTTTCTTGTTACATCCGGATCAGTGAACAAATGAAACGGTGCAATAAAGATTTCCGTATCCCAGAATACATGACCTTTGTATCCTTCACCTGTTAATCCTTTTGCTCCAACGCTAAAGCGATCATCATGTGCAGGTGTCATTATTTCAATATGGTAAAGTGAAAAATCTAATGCTACTTGATCTATAGCTTCTTTAGAAGAAATGATTACGCGTTTCTTTTTCCAAAACTCATTCCATTTTATAGATGAGCTTACTAATAGACGATCGTATCCATTATCAAGATTTTCTTGAACAGTATGAATACTTGATAGTGCTGGATCATCCACAGACAAGTCATTTGAAGTATAAACAGCACTTATTTTTTCTAATTCAAACGGCTGGTTAACGACTAAATCATGTTTAATGATCGTCAAAAGCTGTCTGTTTTTAGCCACAAAAGAAACATCACTTTCACTTGAAACTTTACATGAAGTTGCGATTGCGATTGAGTGATCGCTTTCAGTTGTTCTATATACAGCATGCATTATTTTTCTATCAATAACTCGTACATTTTCTTCTAAAAGATGTTGCTTTCCAAAGTTAGACATTTGCGCATCGATACCAGTCGTAACTTTAATTGATGCACTACAATCTAAACTGACTACACTAACTTTAGATGCAAGTAAATGTAAATTATCTTTTGAAACAAAGCGTTGGAATTTTAAACAAAAGCGATTACCTTCTTTGTTTTTCCAGATAACTTCTTTCGTCAGTTCTCCATTTTGCATATTTAAAGTCCGGTCATAAGATAGTACTTCTCCTGTTAAAACTGAAAATATTTCATTATTTATTTCAATTTTTATGCCAACTAAATCTGGCAGATTGACTAGCTCTGTAATATCATTTGATGTAAATTTATTATAAATACCTGCCACATACATACCACGAGTTTGTTCAGAATAATATTCCTCATGACTAGCACGTAAACCTAAATACCCATTTCCAAGAGCCATGATCGTTGCATATTTATTTATACACTGTAAATCAAATTGTTTTTCATTAATTACATTTACTTCATTCATAAAGATATACTCTCACCTTTTTCAGCTGATTGATAGATCGCTTCAACAAGTCGTTGAATAGCATAACCCTGTTCTCCATCTGCTACCATAACGTTGTGTCCTAAGCAACGATTAACAAAGGCTGCCATACTTTTAGTATGACGGTCAGGGTCAGCCTCTTCTCTCTTTAATAGGGATACAAGCTCACCTTTTTCATCCGTATAGATTTCAGCCGGGAACATTGTTGCACCAGCTTCTTCTCCGCATAGTTCTACATTCATTTCTGATTTTTCTTTTATATTTAATGCAAAGGATGTTTCAAGCTGAATTAAACATCCATTCTCTAACTCTATATAAGAAAATAAAGAATCTTCTACTTCAAATTTTGATGGGTCCCATTTACCAAATGCACCTTCATCTTTCTTAGTACCAATCTTCTGAAACATTTTTGCTGTAACTTTTTTTACTTTTGGATAATTCATAACGAAAAGTGCAGTATCAAGCATATGAATTCCCAAATCGATTAGAGGTCCCCCACCTTGAATTTCTTTATTAGTAAAGCTACCCCATCCAGGAATACCATTACGTCTTAAAGCTTTTACTTTTACAAAATAAATTTGACCTAATAAACCTTGATCTATTTTTTCTTTTATAATCGTTACGTCATCAGCAAATCGATGATGAAAATCATAAGCAAGGATAAGCCCTTTTTCTAAAGCTGTTTCATGCATTTTTCTTGCATCCTCTGCCAAAATTGCAGGAGGTTTTTCACAAAAAACATGACAATTATTTTCTAATGCCTGCATTACATTATCAAAATGAAATTTATTCGGGGTGCAAACACTTACAATTTCCGGTTTTTCATTCGCATACATTTCAGCAGCATCCGTGTAATAGTTAGGAATCTCATTACGCTCTGCAAAGCTCTTTAATGCTTCCTCATTTACACCGACTACGGCAACTATTTCTAAATCTTCTCTAGTTTTATAGTAAGCAACGTGAACTTTTTCAGCCATTTGGCCCCCGCCAATAATAGCTACTTTCTTTTTAATCACAATGCTTCACCCTTTAAAGCTTCTTTTATATGATGAAATGCTTTAATATATTCATCTTCTAAGTTATTTCCTCTTACACGACATTCAAATGTTAAAAAGCCTTCGTACCCATCTTCTTTAAGTCGGTCAAAATGCTTTTTGAAATCAAGAGATCCACTTCCTGGCTGGAAACGGTGGTTGTCTGCGATGTGAATATGTTCAACTAAATCACGATTAGCTTGAAGTGCCTCAGAAATACCATCTTCCTCAATATTCATATGATAAAAATCTCCAATGATTTTAACGTTTTTAAACTGATTATCTTCAATATATTTACGTGCATCAGCTAAAGTATTAATCATATGATCCTGATAGCGGTTTAAAGGTTCTAAGTAAATAGTCGTTCCTGTTTCACCTGCGACTTTATCTAGAAAAACTAGTGATTCAGTAACTGCTTTACGATCTCCTTCTAGACTTCTTGGAGAAGACATAGGTGGCAATCTAAATGTAAACATTCCCCATGCTGCAGGTACAACGATACCTTTTCCTCCAACTTCTTTTAAAGCTTTTAGAATTTCTTCAATATCTGCTAAACCTTTTAAACGACGCTCTTCAATAAAATCACCAATCCAACCATAATAACCACCACAAGCTGTCGTTACCGGTAAGCCAGTCTCAGCAATTGCTTCCTTAACTTCTTCTAAATTATCAACTAAAAACTTGCCATCGATTTCAAATCCTTCAAAACCAATTTCTTTTAAGTATTTAAATTTTTCTTTAATATTTTCTGGAAAAAATGCTTGATTTTGTGTTCCAATTTTCAACGAAATCCACTCCTAAACAGAAGGGAGTGTAATACACTCCCATAATTTTAATGATTGATATTCTTATTATTTTTTAAATTGAACACCCATCTTAATGCTTAGCTCGGGCTTTTGATCAACAAATTCCATATACGATTCAGCTACTTCTTCAAATGAAACAACTGGTTCAATTAAATCTTCACAATTTAAATAACCATTCATTAATAATTCCCAACAAGTATTTTCGATTCGTTTACGTGACCAACGTGGATAATCCGGATTTGGTTCACTACTACCTCTTGAAAATACAATTTTAGCATTGTTAAAATGTGCTTCACGACCAAGATTAAATCCTTCTGGGAAAGGTTTAGCAAAAGCTACATAAGAAATTGTTCCACCGTATGCAATTCCTCTTAGTGCTGCTTGCAGTGAACTTGATACACCACTTGTTTCAATGATTGAATCTGCACCTAATTTATTAGTAATTTTTTTAATTTCATATCCTAAATCGCAGTTAATTGGATCGAAGCAATAATCCGCTCCATTTTTTAACGCGATATCGCATCTATGTTGTAATGGATCTACACCAATTACAATACTAGCTCCAGCTTTCTTTGCTAACTGGATAGCAATTTGTCCAATTGCACCTAGTCCTACAACTACTACATAATCACCCGCTCTAACATTCGCATCCCTAACTCCGCTCATTGCAAATTGTGCTGGATCATAATAAACTGCATTCTTCCATGAAGAACCTTCTGGCATTTTACGTAATTTATAATTATCTACAGCATTAACGATTACGGTTTCCATGATTGGACCATAAGTACAAACTTGATCTCCTAATTTGTACTCAGTCACTTCATCACCGATTTCACAAATGCTACCTACAACCATATTTCCTAATTGAAATTCACCAAATACGATTCCACGAGCAGCTCCTTCTTCACGTGGCATAAACATTTTCCATTCTTCATTGAACTCTTCATCAATAAATGGACTAAGTCCTCTAAAATCAACCACTTCTGTACCATGTTTTGGTGAAGCAAATTCGACTTTAATTTTTACTTCATTTGGTTGTACAAGGCGATCTTCGTACTCGACTAATGCTGCAACTCTTGGTTCAACTGCTACTAATTTTTTCATTTTATTTCATCCTTTCAGTAAAAAATTGTTTCGAATTAACCTTTTACTCCACCTTCAGTTAAGTTACCTTTAATAAAGTGCTCAGATAATGCATACATAATAACTACTGGTAAAGCAGTAACTAAAGATGCTGCCATCATACGACCCCACACATAATCTGGTGTACTGAATAAAGTATTTAAACCGATTGGTAACGTAAAGTTTTCTGAACTTGATAAGAAAATTGATGCAAATAAATAATCATTCCATGCAATCATAAATGCATATACGAAAACAGAAATGATTCCCGATATTGACAAAGGAATAATAATATAGAAGATTATTTTTAATCGACTAAGACCATCAATCATAGCCGCTTCTTCCAAATCTTCAGGAATTGTATCAAAATAACTCTTTAACATAAAAATCGCTGTTGGTAGAGTTTGAACAATCATCGTAATAATCAATGCCATTTTTGTATCATATAAGCCGAAACCAGAAATGATTTTAAATAATGGGACAACTAGTAAGATCCCTGAAAACATATAAACAGTGTAAAAACTAGCATTTATCGTCACTCTTCCTTTAAACTTTAGTTTCGATAAAGCGTACGCTCCTAAAATACCAAGAACGACTGATAATGAAGCTGCGATTATAGCGACAATTAAACTATTTTTAAAGTAGATTAAATATGGGAAAATTGTCGGATTAAAAATATCAATATAATGCTGGAAAGTCCATTCATGTGGCAATAATGTCGGATTTGTTGCAATTGCTTCTTTTGAACTTTTTAATGACGTCATTAGCATTACAAAGAATGGGAATAACATGATTCCTAATAAAAGGATTAATACTACATAAAAACTTGTTTTCTTAATGATCTTGCTTCTTTTACTACTTGCTGCCATTTAAGTTCACCCTCTTTCTTGAAACGATAATTACGATGAATAAGATAATAAATAGGATTACTGAAATTGACGAAGCTTTTCCTAAGTTATTGAAAGCAAACGCAGTTTCATATAAATAAATACCTAAAATATTTACTTTGTTTGTTAATAAGTAAACATCTGTAAACATGTAGAACATCCAAATAAATCGTAAAGTTACAACCGTTAATAATACCGGCATAATCGCTGGTAAAGTTACAACTTTAAACTTTTGCCATAGTGAAGCCCCATCGATATCAGCAGCTTCGTATAATGATTTATCAATCGTTTGCAAAATTGCTAAAAACGATATAAATGCGTAAGGGAAATACTTCCAAATTGCAAAAACCACTACAACTATAAAACTACTAACTGGATTGTCAAACCATAGTGGCGCACTTTTAAATAGATGAAAAACATCCGTTCCTAAGTAATTAATAATCCCATATGAGTTATTGAACATATATTTCCAAGCAAAAACTAATGATATTGAAGGTGTTACATAAGATAAAATAATTAATGAACGAGCAGTTTTACGGAACTTAAATGGGCGATTAAAGAACAGCGCTACAGCAAGCCCAAGTACTGTACTACCAACTACAGTTAAAACGGTATATAAAATGGTAATACCTAAAGATTTATAAAACTCAATATCTTTTATAACATCAGTATAATGAGATAAACCAACAAACTTAGCTCCTAATCTCGGATTAATCGGTTGATCGAAAAAGCTTATTTTAATATTTGATAACATCGGATAAGCAACTAATAATAGTAGTAAGAACATACTTGGTAAAAGAAGTATTAGCGCTAGTTTTATATCAGATTTTTTTTTGGCAATCGGTTTCATGCTACCTCCTAAAAAACAATCTATTCCCTATCTGGTTAGATTGGTGATAAAAGAAAAGTTGTTTAAAAAGCAACTTAGCCTGCTTTTCAAGCGTTCGTTCTTCATAAACAACTTTCACTAATTAAGAAATCAAATTACTATTACTAGGTATATTGAATTAAAAGTAATTATTTTAATACACCTTTTAATTTTTCTCCTGCTTCTTTAATAGCAGAATCTACGCTTTTTCCACCTACAGTAACTTCATTAATTAACTTAGCAACCGCACCTGAACTTGTAACATCACCCATTTTTAAGAAGTTCTTGTTATCAACAAGACCAAATACTTGAATGTTATCAAACGCGCTTGCGATTTCAGTTGAAAGCTCACCAAATGAATTTACAACTTTATTTTCTTTATATTCTTTGCTTTCTGTTACTTCTTTATTTACTGGTTGAGATCCACCTGGAGACATTAATACTAACTTCGTATTATTTTCAGGTTTTGCCATAAACTCTACTAATTTTTCTGCTGCAGCTTTTTGGTCATCATCTAAACCAGAAGAAATCGTGTAAGCAGATACTGTTCCATAAACTGCTTTTGTTTTTTCAGTTGGAATTACAAATCCAATATTGTTTGTTTTACCTTCTTCATACACTGATGGAAGAATATAAGTTGAATAAACTGCCATTGGAGCAGATCCATTCATGAAAGCATCTTTTACTTCTGTAACATCATTAGAACCTGGCATTGTATATTTGGATAATTCTTTATAGTAGTTTAAAGCTTCTTTCATTTCAGGTGTATTTAATGTTAAATCACCTTTGCTATCGAACATATTTGCATTGTTTGATAAAGCGAATTGTGAGAAGGCTTGCTCAGAAAAACCACCTTCAGCAGTTGGAATTGCAATACCGTATTTTTTACTTCCACTATTCGTAAATGCCTTTGCAATCTTTAAAACATCATCCCAATTTTTAGGTTCTGCGAATCCTTTGTCAGCAAGCATTTGCTTGTTATACCAAATTCCTTGTACCCAACCACTAATTGGAACACCAGTATAATTTTTGCCGTCCTCAGTTTTTAAAAGCTTTAACGCACCTTCATAATACTTATCTTCTCCAACTTTAGA
Source organism: Bacillus sp. AFS077874 (assembly GCF_002566505.1). NCBI lineage: Bacteria > Bacillati > Bacillota > Bacilli > Caryophanales > Bacillaceae > Bacillus > Bacillus sp. AFS077874. The sequence continues at coordinate 71,214 of NZ_NUYF01000006.1, read as the reverse complement.
GATAATTGATTTAACTGCATCTTTATCAATTAATTCGTCCTTGTCCATAACTTTTGCATAGTCTTGTCCAACTTCAATAACCGCTGGAAGCTTGCCTGAGCTTGCCAAAGTTACAACTTTCGTATTGTAAGAATCTTCCTCAACTGGAACTTGCTTTACTGTAATATTTGGGTTTGCTTTTTCAAATTTAGAAATTAAATCAGTAATTACTGCTAATCTCTCTTGTTCAACAGAAGAATGCATAAATTCAATCGTTACTTTACCACTCTCTTTTTTACCGCCACCACAAGCTGTTAAACCTACAGCTAACATTAAAACCAAGAACATACTTAAAAGTTTCTTCATTGTTCTTCCTCCTAATTTACTGGTTTATACCAAAGGAATTGATATGGATCTAAAGAAATGTATTCATTAAATTCTTCTACTTCTCCAGTTAAAATATTCATATACTTTCCATGGAAACCGCATATAGTTTGTTCATTTGATAGATTGTGAAGAATGACGATGCTATCATCTGCATCTTTTCGTTTAATAGCGAATACATTTTCATTCATATCAAGTACTTCCATTTTTACATTCGGATTAAATAGTTTTTCTTCCTTACGTACTTGAATAATATTTGTAAGCCCTGTGAAAATCTTATTTCTTAATGTTCCTACATCATTTAATTCTTTTTCTATTTCAACAAGTGAATATTTTTGGCGATTAATTGAGCGATTCATACCCGTTTTTTCAACACCTGCATAATCATTTCTAGAACCAAGCATACTTTGGATATAAATTGCTGGTACACCTTGGAATGTTAATAAGATTGAGTGTGCTAACAGGAATTTCTTTACGCGCATATCATCATCTGATGTTTGTTTATTTAAAGCATCTAAGTAAGTTACATTAATTTCATATGGACTTTCTGTGCCATCTGAATTTTTCTTATAATTTACTAATGCTCCTTCTACCTTTAAATCTTCTACTAACGAAAGAATTTCTTCTTCAGGGATAATTCCACGAATCGGATTTAAACCAATTCCATCATGTGAAGCTAAGAAGTTGAAAAAAGTTGTATCTTCTCCAGAACCTTCTAGATTTTTTGCCCAATTTGTTAATACACTACCATTCCCTTTATGAAGTGAATATAAAACTAATGGAGGTAGTGGAAATTGGTAAACCATATGTGCCTCATCATGACCATTTCCGAAGTAAGAAATATTATCTAAATGAGGTACATTTGTTTCAGTAATCATTACTGTACCTTTTGCTGCCTCATCTAATAAATCACGGAATAATTTAACGATTTCATGTGTTTTTTCAAGATGGATACATGAAGTACCAACTTCTTTCCACATATATCCTACTGCATCCAGTCTTACATATTCCGCACCTTGTTCAAGGTAGAAAAGTAAAACATCAATCATATCTAATAAAACTTGTGGATTGCTAAAGTTCAAATCAATTTGATCGTCACTGAAGGTTGTCCAAATGTACTTCTCTTCACCGGTTGCTAATTTGAATTTTGATAGTAATGGAAGTGCTCTTGGTCTAGTTACAGAGCTTAAATCAACCGAAGGATCCATATCAATGAAATAGTCTTGATATTTTGGATCACCGTTTAAGTATCCTTGGAACCATTCACTCTTACTTGAGATGTGATTACATACATAATCAAACATGATTCTTGCTGATTTCGATAAACTTTCAACATGTGACCAATCTCCTAAATCAGGATTTACTTTCTTATAGTCAACTACTGAAAAACCATCATCAGAAGTGTAAGGATAAAAAGGTAAAATATGAACAAGTTCAAATTTATCTACTAAATGTTCATCAAACATCTTTTTAAAAGTTTCTAATGTTGGAATTCCCTCTTCTTGGAACTGATCACCGTAAGTAATTAAAACTACATCTGATTCGTCCCAATTTTGTTTTCTTTTTTTCGTAATTTTTATTTTAGCTTCTTCAATGCGATTTACGATTGCACTATAAAGTTGATCAATGTCTTTGTTTTCATAAATATAGGCTAATCTTTCTTTAATTTTACTCATAAGATTCCTCCTTATGGTATCGCTCCCACAGAGATTAAAAAATAAATTGGTACCGCTCCCAAATTCAATATATTATAGAAAGCGCTTACTGTCAATTTAAAAAATTTACTTAAAAAAATATTTTTGTCAAAAGTTTATTTATTTCATAATAGTATCTATTTATTTAATCATTTTACTAATTTTTAGCTATTGATACTTTCTTATATTATCCATATAATTGCCCTAGTATTATTACAAGATTTAACAAGTTATTTTTCATATTCTTTGATCACAGTCTTGACAAATTTTTAAAAAAATCGATACTATCATTTATATTAAGAACAAATTTTTTCGATAAACCGCTCCTAAATTATTATTTGAAAATAACGTTCCAATATACTCTTTTTTAATTCCACCTCATATTTTTTTAAAATTTATAAACTATAAAATGTAAACGGTTAATTTCAAAAATCGCTTTAAATTAGAAGAGGAGAATACAAATGGGCCCTACAATTTATGATATAGCTCGTGTAGCAAACGTTTCAAAGTCCACTGTATCTCGCGTACTAAATAATAAAGATAATATTTCAGAAGAAAGTCGTAACCGCGTTTTGAAAGCTATTGAAGAATTAAATTACCAACCTAATAAATTAGCTCGAGCTCTTACATCATCAGGATTTGACGCCATTTTGGTAATGTCTCGTTCTACGAAAACAACCGCGGGAAATACCTTTTTCTCTGAGATTATTCACTCTATTTCAACGAGATCAGAAGTAGAAAATTTTGACGTGATTATACAAACATCAAAAAATAGTAAAGATGAGTTAGATAAGTGTATAGAAAAAATTCGTGGGAGAATGATCAAAGGAATTCTAATGTTGAGTTCACCTGCAAATGAGGACTTTTTTAAAGAATTAGATAAATATGAAATTCCAGTAGTCGTTATTGGAAGAGTTGAAGGAAACTATCAACATATTTACTCAGTTGATACCGATAACTTTAATGACAGTTATCAATTAGTTCAACATTTGATTAATCAAGGGCATACAGATATTGCATGCCTTCATTCTTCACTTGATTATCATGTATCAATTGACAGATTGGAAGGATATAAAAAATGTCTACTTGATAACGGAATTCAACTTCGATCTGATCGTATTATTGATAGTGGATATACAATGGAAAAAGCATATGAAACTTCAGAGTCACTATTGAAATCTAAAGATTTACCTACAGCAATTTTTGCAATAGATGATCTCAAGGTTATCGGACTTTATAATACAACATCAAAGTTGGGCATATCTATTCCGAAAGATATTTCAATTATAGGTTATAATAATGGAATTTTTTCTCCGTTGTTTTCTCCACCTTTAACTGGAATTGAGATCCCTGTTATGAAGCTAGGGGAAATTGCTACAGACTTACTATTCAAGCATGTAAAAAATAAAACTGCAAAAACGAATCATATTATAGTTCCCACAAAGTTGATCGAACGAAAATCAGTTGCAAAATTAAATTGATCGAATCTATGGAGGTATCATTTTGAAAAAACAAATTGAAGCATTTATTTTTGATTTAGACGGTGTAATTACTGATACTGCTGAATTTCATTATTTAGCGTGGAAAAAGTTAGGTGAAGACTTAGGAATTCCTTTTGATCGTGAATTTAATGAAACATTAAAAGGTGTAAGCCGAACAGATTCATTAGAAAGAATCCTAACATTAGGAAACCGACAAAATGATTTCACTGAAAGCGAAAAAAATGATTTAGCAACAAAAAAGAATGCACAATATGTGGAACTAATTCGCAATATATCTGAAAAAGACTTATTACCCGGTATTGAATCATTTTTAAAGCAAATTAAAGAAGCTGGTATTAAAATTTCAATGGCATCTGCTTCAAAAAATGCATTAATGGTCGTTAAAGCTTTAGGCATTATTGATTATTTTGACCATATCGTTGACGCTGCAACAGTCATTAATTCTAAGCCAGATCCAGAAGTATTTTTAAAAGCTGCCGAAGCAGTTTCTGCTAAACCTGAGAACTGCATCGGTGTGGAGGACGCGGCAGCTGGTGTAGACGCGATTAACTCGGCTAATATGTACTCAGTTGCGATTGGAGATGCTGCAATTTTAGGCCATGCTAACCTAGTTTTATCATCAACTGAAGAATTAGAACTTAATCGTATTATTGATAAGTATTTAACAGTTTAATACCAAAGTATCATTTTGATTAATTAATAATAAAAAAACGAAAACCNNGGTTTTCGTTTTTTTATTATGAAAATATCTCTTCTTGTTTTCCAACCAATTCAATCTCAAACCCTAAATCTTCTAGCATTGCATGGTCACTATTTGTCTCCTGACCTTCCGTAGTCAAATAATCACCTATAAAAATACTATTTGCAGCATACAGTCCTAGTGGTTGTAAACTGCGCAGATTTACTTCTCGTCCTCCTGAAATTCGAATTTCTTTCGTTGGATTTATAAAGCGGAATAGTGCTAATACTTTTAAACAATAACGCGGATTTAATTCGTTCACGCCTTCTAGTTTCGTTCCATCAATAGCATGTAAAAAGTTTACCGGAATGGAATCTGCATCCAATTGTCGTAATGTCCTCGCGATTGAAATAACATCTTGTTTTGTTTCTTTCATCCCAATAATGGCTCCTGAACATGGAGATATACCTGACTGTTTAACTTTCTCAACAGTATTGATTCGATCCTGATATGTATGAGTTGTCGTAATATAATTATGGTGCTCAGCTGATGTATTTAAATTATGATTATATCGATCAACACCTGCTTCTTTAAGCTCATTTGCTTGATGATCCTTAATAAGTCCTAAACACGCACATACTTTCAAACCATACAATTCTTTAATTTCCTTAACTGCATCCGTTACTACATTTACATCTCGATTCGTTGGTCCGCGCCCACTTGCAACAATGCAATATGTACCTGCTTTTAATTCAAAAGCACGCTTTGCCCCATCAAGAATTTCTTCTTTAGATAGAAAAGGATATTTCTCAATCGGTGCACTAGAAATTGAAGACTGGGAACAATAACCGCAATCCTCAGGACAATAACCACTTTTAGCATTAATGATCATATTAAGTTTAACTTTTTTTCCATAATAATGTTTCCTTATGATAAATGCACCGTTTAAAAGTGAAAGTAATTCATCATCTTCACATGACAAGATGCTTAAAGCTTCCTCATTTGAAATTTCTTTACCTAAAATAACCTCTTGCGCTAATTTAGTCCAATTCATATCATCACTCACCATTTCATTGATTTTTCGTTAATAATTCCTGGAATTCTAAAATAGATGTTTCTGTAAAAAAATCCATCTGCTCCGGTATAACACCAAGAACGTTATGACCTGTTAATTTTTCTAGCATAACTAAATTATCTTTTTCCATTTCACCCATAACTGAAGGTACATTATTAATTAATAATCCCATTAGATTAATTTGGTGTGATTTTAAATATTCAGTTGTTAATACAGTATGGTTAATTGTTCCTAGCTTTAAAGATGTAACAAGGATTACTGGTAAGTTTAATAGTTTTATTAAATCAATCGTTCCAAAATTTTCTTTTAGCGGAACCGCAACTCCGCCCGCTCCTTCAACAAAAACAACATCATGCTTATTTTCTAATTGCTTATATTTTTCTAAAATAACTTGCTCATCAATATAAACATCTTCTAGTTTACTAGCTAAATGTGGTGAGACTGGTGTTTTCAATGTATATGTACTGTAGTAATCATGCTCTTCTGTTAGTTCTAGTTTTTCTTTATAAAAGGCTGTATCTTCCCCTATGAGTCTATTGTTAATATTAACGACTCCACTTTGTATTGGTTTATAGGGTATTGCATCAATCCCTTTTTTCTGCAAGCAATCCACCATTTGGGCAGTAACATAGGTTTTTCCAATATTCGTATCGATACCAGTAACAAAATATCCTTTTCCCATCTTAAGCAGCCACCTTTTTTTCATTTTCTCTAGCTTTTGCAAAATGGGAATGTAGGCGCACCGCCAATACTCCCCCAAAAACAGCTAGTAATAAATCTTGTCCAATACTATATACGAGTCCCATCATTAGAACGTCTTTAAATGAAATGGAACTATCTAACCAAGTGTTTAATGAAATATATACATATGTAATGCCTAAAATATAAACAATAATTAACCCTATTACATTAGCAAAAATAAAATTCTTAAGTTCTGGTTTCTTTGTTTTTTCAACAATTGATCCAATTACATACGCAGCAATAATGAAACCGATTAAATAGCCAAATGTTGGTTTTAAAACATATTCAGGTCCGCCACCCGAAGCAAATACTGGTATTCCGATTAATCCAATTCCAACATACAGTAGTTGACTCATCATTCCTTTTTTACTTCCTAAAAGGCAGCCCGCTAAAAATACGAAAAGAATTTGAAGCGTAAAAGGAATCACTGGTAAAGGAATCTTTATAAAGGCTCCAATCGATGTTAGTGAGGCAAATAATGATATTACTGTTAATGATAAAGTTCTATTTTGCATCGTATCCCCCCTATTAGTTTATGAGTTTGGCATATTAGCAAAATTTGACAAACTCACAAAATTAAATTAACATGCAATTGAAATATATGTCAACCAAACTAAAAAAATGGTTAACATATAAAACAGGGGGAAACATATATGAACCATGAACTCTATCAAGATTTATCTAAAAAAAATAAACAGTATCTTTGGCACCCTTTTACTCAAATGAAGGATTATCTAAACGAAGATCCGCTAATTATTTCACATGGTAAAGATCGAAAACTATATGATGTATTAGGCAATGAATATTACGATGGTGTATCCTCTATTTGGTTAAATGTTCACGGTCATAATATTCAAGAATTAAATGAAGCCATTCATGAACAATTAGAGAAGGTTGCCCATTCAACACTTCTTGGAATGGCCAATATACCTGCAATTCTTTTAGCAGAGAGACTAGTTGAAATCTCTCCAAGCGGATTAGAGAAAGTTTTTTATTCAGACTCAGGTGCTACCTCAGTAGAAATTGCGATTAAAATGGCCTATCAATATTGGCGAAACATAGGAAGATCCGGTAAAAATACTTTTGTTACAATGAAGGAAGCTTATCACGGAGATACAATCGGAGCAGTGTCCGTAGGGGCAATCGACTTGTATCATCAAGCATATAACGAGTTAATGTTTCCAAGCTTAAAGGTTTCCTATCCACATCTTTATCGTTCAAAATATGTGGGAACTGAAGAAGAAATAATCAATTCCTATTTAAAAGAGGTTGAAAATTTATTCATCGAAAAGGCTAACTCAATTGCGGCATTAATTATTGAACCAATTGTTCAAGGAGCTAGTGGTATTATTGTCATGCCAAAAGGGTATTTAAAAGCAATACAGGAATTATGCATAAAGTATGATGTATTGTTAATTGCTGATGAAGTTGCAACAGGATTTGGGCGAACAGGTAAAATGTTTGCTTGTGAACTAGAAGGAGTTACGCCAGATATTTTAACTTGTGGCAAAGGGTTAACTGGTGGCTATTTACCAGTTGCAGCAACTTTAACGACTAACAAAATTTATGAAGCATTTTTAGGTACATACGAAGAACAAAAAACTTTCTTTCATGGGCACAGCTATACAGGTAATCCCCTTGGATGTGCTGTTGCATTAGCGAATCTAGATTTATTTAATAAAACGAAATTATTACAACATGTCGAAACAATCTCATCTTATGTCCAAGAGAAACTGATGCAATTTAATGAGTTAAAACATGTTGGAGATATACGTCAAAGTGGCTTGATGATTGGAATTGAACTAGTAATATCAAAGGATACTAAAGAAGCTTTCCATTGGAACGAACGAATTGGTGTGAAAGTAACCAAAAGAGCAAAAGAGCTTGGACTACTAACCCGTCCCCTTGGAAATGTTATTGTATTTATGCCTCCATTAGCTTCAAAAGAATCGGAGCTTGATGAAATGATTGATATTCTTTATCGCGCTATTTCTGAAGTTACAGAAATGTAAACTAGTCACTTGAGTTTTAACTTTTTGATAAACTTATCATTCTTTTAAAGGTTGAGTTAGAATGCCTTCATCATCATTAATTTTCCAGAAAAAACAGAAAAACCCTTCATGTTGGTTTTTCTGTTTTTTTCCAATAATCTATTTAGTTTTTTAGTCACTTCTTAAATTTCTTTAACGTTCTCGTTAACAATAAAGCAGTAAATAATGCAATCACTCCATTAATATAAAATGAAGTAGTAGCTCCAAATTGTTGCCATAACCATCCTGTTAGCAACGAAGCTGGAAAAAATCCAATTCCGGAAACCATCGCATAGAAACCGAGTGCCGTTCCCTTCGCATCAGGGCTCGCTAATTCTACGACAAGTGCTTTTTCAACCCCTTTTGTTAAAGCTGAATAAAGTCCGTATAGAATAAAAAGAATGACTAAACCAGTGGCTGAGTGAGCTGCTGCAAATCCGATATAAACGATTCCATATAAAGCATATCCAGCTGTTAGTATTCCTCTACGTCCATATTTATCGGAAAAAGCACCTGAAATATAAGAAAAAGAAGAAGCTGTTAAATGAAATAGTAAATACATCAATAATACACTTTGATTCGAGAATCCAAGATTTGCCGCTCTTAATAACAAAAAAGAATTGGATGAATTTACAATTGTAAACAATAGTACAATTAATAATAGTTTCTTTATATTGGAATCTAAAAGCTCCCATTTAAAATCTAACTTTCTTGATGGCTTATTTGGTTGCCCAATTGGTTTATTTATTCTTTCTTTTACACTAAATAAAATAATCCATCCAATTGTTATAGGAATCAATGAATATAAAAACACATCCTTAATGTTTTTATTTCCTACCGCTTGCAAAATAACAATGGCTGTTCCTATTCCTAAAGCAGCTCCTAACATATCCATCATTTGATGAATACCGAAAACTCTACCTTGCTTATTTTTCCCACCAGATTCTGATATTAAAGCGTCTCTTGGGGCTGTACGAATTCCCTTTCCAGTTCGATCAACTAGCTTCCAAATGAAAACTCCGATCCATGAACTTGAAAAAATTAGAACAAGCCTTCCTATACCTGATAACCCATATCCTACAATCGCCAAGTTTTTTCTGTTCTTCAGTCGATCTGAACGCTTACCAGAATATAACTTTAATACACTAGCCAGACTTTCGGATAAGCCGTCAATAAGACCGATTATAAAAGGACCTGAGGCTGACAGAATAATAGGGATTAACGGTGTTACCATGTAAGTACCCATGTCTGTAAAAAAGCTGACCAGACTTAATATCCACACATTCTTGCCTCTCATAATCCATTACCTCCTTAAATCGTAATAAAAGAAGATTACAGTCATTCGACTTGCTTTTTTAATAATTTTTCCTCACGTATATTCTCTTTCAACAGCGAGACAAATCGAAACAACTCTAATGAGAATATGATTCCACTTAACCAAACTGAGCTGAATACAAATCCAGCGGCAATGTCACTAGGCAATAAGTGGTGCAAATAGACGCTGCTTATAGAAAATAGTAGAACAACAAAAATAAAACAGAAGAACATTACGATATTAAGTAAATAAGCTTTGTTATGTCGAATTAACATAATAATGAAGTAACCTAATACTGTCAAAATCAACATAGATTTTTCATTTGGAAAGTTTTTACTTACATTACTACCTAACATAAAGTTGAAGATCCAAGGAATCCCAACGGAAAGTATAACAATTCCAGCTAAACTAGCGATAAAAAAGAGCAATTCTAGCCATTTATTTTTGTTGTTTATTAATATGACAAGTATGGTAGCAAGTGAGACTACCAATAAAACCTTCCATGTCGATAATGAATAAATAAAGTTCATACTCCCATGCCAATTTTGATTAAATAAATTAAAAACAATGGTCTTGAATACGGAATTGAATTTATTAAATTCATTACTAATTTTGTCCTGAATTAAGCCGATCATTAAGATATAGAACGTAACGAAAAAAATTAAACATGTTAGGATGATCAACTTTAATTTCATGAAACTTTTAAATCTCTTGAAACTTGATTCAAAAATTAATAGTAATGACTCTTTTATTATTTCCTTATTTGTTCTAACAACAAATAATGTAAGTACGATAATACCTAATAAAATGCTACCTAATACTAACCACTTTTTAATTTCTACTTGATAGATATCCCATTTAGGTCCCATAATCTGCCCTAACCATATAAAGGTTCCAATCCAAAGAAATACACCTATATAGGAAAAAAAAGCAAAGGATCGATACGGTAATTTAATGATTCCAGATATGATGCTTGCGAAATGTCTAATCCCTGGAATAAAGTAAGATACTAATAATAATACCTTCCCATACTTTTCATACCATTTTGACATCTTCTCGATCTTTTCAGGACCCATATGGATATAACGTCCAAATTTGCGAAAAAACGGTGTACCAAGTTTATATCCTAACCAATAGGAAATCGTTACCCCAACAATTCCACCCAGACCAGCAGAAATAATAGACAAAACAATATTCATTTTCCCATGAAAACATAAAACACCTACATAACTCATTAATGCTTCATTCGGAATAGGAACTATAATCAATTCCAACATTAATGATAAAAATAGGATTATATAACCATATTCATTTAATAAATGGATGATTTCGTTCATATTAAAACCTCAATCTTCAATACTCATGTACTGATTATTTTCACTTAAACTCATCTAGGGGAAATACTACCTCTACTTCCGTTCCTACATTTTCAACACTTTTAATATTAATTTTCCCATTATGCAAGCTAATTATATTTTTTGCAATTGAAAGACCAAGTCCAGTGCCACCACTAGTTTCACGGCTACGCGCTTTATCAACTCGATAAAATCGTTCAAAAATATTTTCTAATTCTTCCTCTCGAATCCCAATTCCGTAATCTTTTATTGAAAGAATAGCTGATTCACTACTACAACTAATGCTTACCTCAATTTTGTCTGAACTGTACTTTATAGCATTATCTAAGAAGATAATAATTACTTGTTTAATTTTAAGTTCATTACCTTTGATTAATATTTTCTGTTTTTGTGCGTGGAAAGCAATTTCTCGTTTATATACATTTTGCAGTTGTACTAAAGTCGAATTACATAAAGCAACTAGATCTACTGGATTCATTTCGATATTCTTTAAATGTTCTGATTCGGCCAAAGTTAATAGCGTTTTGGTTAAATCTTGCATACGGTTGGCTTCAGAATATATCGTTTCTATTGCTTCCGTCGCCATTTCCTCATTTTTCAAACCACGTCTTCTTAATAAATTAGCAAAGCTACTAATGACAGTAATCGGAGTTTTTAACTCATGAGAAGCATCTGAAACAAACTGTTTCTGCTTTTCGATGTTTTCTTGTAACCTACTGATCATTCGATTAAACGTGCTTGCCATTTTATGCAATTCATCTTTCGTTTCATTTTTTATTAAAATCTTTTTTGGAACCCCACTTTTTTCAATATCTTCCATCGTAGTAATCATAGAAGTAATTGGGTTCATTATGATGCGTGTTAACCAACTTCCAGCCATCATTGATAAAATTGCAGAGACACCAATAACAATCGCCATTATTGTTAATAACAAATCTTTCCGACCTTCAAGTCCTACTAACAGCTCACCAATTTCGAGCGTTCCAATCACTTTTTGGTTCTGTAAAATTGGTACACGTACGACTATATTTTGATGCTCACTAAAAGGGATTAGCTTCGTTTCTTCTTTTTTAGTGAACTTAGGTTTAATACGATTCAGTAGTTTATCATTACTAATTTCTGTCACAATATTAGAGTTTGGATCAATGATTCGAATATAAGAATGATTAGACATAAATGGATATAATGCTTCTTCATTTATCACCAAAGAGTTATGGATTTCATGTTTTTTTAAAATTTCATGCGCCTTTTGACTTACAACATGTTCTTCCATATTTACAGTTGTTTTCATAAACAAATAAAAAACTAACCCGTTAATTAAAATTAGGATGATTAAGATCCATGAAGTAATTAATAAATTTATTTTAGTTGTTATTTTCATCTTAACCCTTCCTCATTGTGTACCCCACACCTCGTATCGTTCGAATTAAAGGGACGTCAAAGTCCTCTTCAATTTTCTTTCTTAAATGTCTAATGTACACATCAACAACATTTGTTTCCCCTTCGTACTCATAACCCCAGACGGTAGTTATGATGCCTTCTCTAGTCACAATTTTATTTTGATTTGTTAATAGATAAACTAATAAATCATACTCTTTTGGTGTTAATGAAATGACTTTACCATCCCTCTTTACTTCTCTAGCTTCTAAATTAACAACTAAATCCTCAATCGTTAAAGTGGGATTTTCGTCTTCGCTTTTCTTAAATTCATGAACTAGATTACTTGATCGTAGACACGAACGTATTCTTGCTAAGACTTCTTCGATTTCAAAAGGTTTTGTAATATAATCATTAGCACCATAATCAAGTCCGATAATTTTATCGTGTGTGGCATCTCTAGCAGTTAATAAAATTACTGGAACAAATTGATTTGTTTTTCTGATCCTTCTTAAAACTTCGATTCCACTCAATTCAGGTAACATAACATCTAATAAAATTAGATCGACATTATTGCTTAAAGCCGACTCTAAACCAGCTTTTCCATTATGTTCGACTAACACTTCATAACCCTCATATTCTATTTCTAATTTTAAAACTCGAGCTATATTTATTTCATCCTCAATAATTAAGATTTTCTTCATTTAACTCACCTATTTCTATTAATAGTTTTAGTATCTCTATTCTATTTTTAAGACTGATTCTAGTCTTAGAAGTTCCTTGTATAAATGCCATTATAGAACTTTTGATTCGTATTTTTTTCATTTTAATCTAATTTTAATTGATTATTCATAAAAGTTTCAGTTAGGAATTTTACAATGACATGGAGTTGATTTATGAAATAATTTTCAATTTAAAATAAAAATCTTAGGAGGTTTAAGATGAAAAAATTTATAGAAGGGACCATGCAAAGAGCAATTTTAATGATTGTTTGTGTCGTTATGATTGTAACTTGGGGTGCTATCTCAGCTTATCAAATGCAACGCGATTATTTACCAGGTATAAACAATTCAACTCTTACTGTAAGCATGCGTCTACCTATGTATCAGGCCGATCAAGTAAAACAAAATATTACTAATAGTCTTGAAAGTGCTGTAAGAACAACAGAAGGTTTACAAGATATCGAAACTAGCTCTTATGATGGCGGAGTTTTTATGAGTCTGTATTTTCCAATGAATACAGATATGAAACAAGCCGAAATTGATGTAAATAAAGCTTTAGAAAATGCGGACATTCCTCCGACAATTACATCTAAACCTTTAGTTACTAGACTTACAACTAGTTCATTCCCAATCCTAACTTTCAGTTTGACTAGTGATAAATTAGATGATAATACTTTAAAATCAGTAACACAAATGGATATTGTGCAACACCTTAAAACAGTTCCAGGTGTATCTGATGTATCAGTATTTGGTGGTGCAAAAGACGGATACGTACTAACTGTTAGAACAAAGGACCTAGCAAAAAATAAACTTACTTTAGATGACTTAAATAAAGCATTAGCTGTATCAGTTCCGTCCTTACCTGAAGGAACGATCTTACAAAATCAATTGTCTATTCCAGTTAAATTTGATGGATGGAATTTAAATGAAAAACAATTAAATGATGTAAAAATCAAAAATTCAGATGGTGATCAAATTCCACTTTCAGCATTTGCAACTGTTACCCACGCCCTAAATGATGGAAAAACGATTGCAAGAACTGATGGAAAAACAAGTGTTCAATTAAATGTTATTAAAACACAAAGTGCAAACATTACCGACGTAGCAAAAAATGTGAAGGAAAGAATTCAAAGCTTACAACAAGTAAAAGACGGTTCTGTAAAATTGACTCCTCAATTAGATCGTGAAAAAGAATTAAATGATTCATTAAACGGTTTAATTCGTGAAGGTTTACTTGGATGTCTTTTCTCAATGATTTGCGTATTTTTCTTCTTCCGCAATGTAAAATCAACATTAGTCATTGCAATTTCATTACCAATTTCTTTATTAGCAACAACAGCTATCCTAAAGTCAATGGGGATTACACTTAATATTTTAACCGTCTCAGGCTTAATCGTTGCAATGGGTCGTATTGTTGATGATTCAATCGTTATCCTTGATAATATGTACCGTAAAAGAGAACAAAATCCTGATAAATCATTACTATATTCATTAAGTTCAGCAGTTTATGAAATGACACCGGCAATTTTAGCATCAACACTTACAACAATTGCTGTTTATATTCCAATTGCCTTTGTAGGTGGAGCTATTAGTGCTTCGTATAGCGGATTTGCTTGGTCTGTTGTTATCTCTCTAATTATATCGTTCTTTGTAGCAATTCTTGTTATTCCAGCACTTGCACTAATGGGTTGGAAAAATAATACAAAGAAAACAAATGCTGTTTCTTTAGAACCAATGATGAAACCGATCTTATTATCATCATTAAAGAAGAAAAAACTTACAATTTTCATTTCAGCTTTACTATTTATTTTCGCAGTAGCATTTGGTTCGTTTTTACCCGTTTCATTCTTACCAAGTGCTAAAACTGGTCAAGTGGCAATTAAACTTGAATTACCTCAAGGAAGTACATTAATGCAGGTAGATTCCGAGGTTCAAAAAGTAGAAAATCAATTAAAAAATAATCCAAAAATAAAATCTTATCTATCTAATTTTGGATCGACCAATACGCCACAAAGTGATGATGTATTTGACCAAGGCGGTGGTTTCCTACAAAAGCCTAACGTAGCTAACATTTCTGTTGCTTTAAAGAACGAAAAAGACTCAGACCAAGTCATTAAAGAACTTGGTAAACAACTGCCACAATTATCTAAAAATGTAGCTTATACTGTTTCAAGTCAAAGTATTGCTGGTGATGATTCTTTATTGAAAGTCATATTTACTGGCTCTGATCAAGCTACACTAGATAAAATTGCAGATCAAATGAGATCAAAACTTGTTAAAATTGATGGACTAAGTGTTGATGGAAAAGTAGATTTAACATCTGGTCTTCCAAAATATAAAATTACATTTAACCAACAAGCAATTGAACAAAATGGAATTCAATTAGCAGATATAACGAAAGTAATTAACCGTTATATGTCACAATCTAAAGATGCTACATTTGTAGTTGACCATATAAGTCTGCCAGTTGATATGTATCTTGATCAAATTAGTAGTGGAAATACTCAAGTTCAATTAAATGCATCGACAGAAGATGTAATCAATTCACTTAAAAATGAAACTTTCTTAACAAGTAGTAATAAAACCGTCAAACTTGAACAAATTGCATCTATTACGAAAGATAATGCTCCTTCAACGATTAATGAACGCAATGGAGAGCCTTACTCAATCGTTACAGGTCAAATAACTTCAAATGACATCAGTAAAGTTTCAAAACAAGTTGATGACGTAATTAGTAAACAAGCTCTTCCTAAAGGAGTAAGTTACTCTATGGGAGGTATTACTCAACAAGTTAAAGAAATGATTTTTGATATGTCAATTGCCGTAGCCTTCTCTATACTTTTAGTTATGGTCATTACTTCATCATTATTTAAAGGATGGAGAGCTCCAGTTTCAGTATTATTAAGTATCCCACTAGCATTAAGTGGTGTTGTTATCTCTTTAGTAATAGTAGGTGGAGAGTGGAACTTAGCAGCACTAATCGGGGTCTTAATGTTAACTGGAATTGTAGTAACAAATGGTATCGTACTAGTTGATAAGATTGAGCGTAATCGTAAAAACGGTATGAATACTGAAGAAGCCGTTATTTCTGGTAGTCTTTCAAGGATTAGACCTATCTTAATTACAGCAGCAACAACGATTTTAACACTATTACCACTAGCATTTTCACACCAAGGTGATACAGTTATTTCACAGACATTAGGAATTGTTGTAATCGGTGGGATGATCACATCTACTTTAAATAGCTTTTTAGTAATACCAATTATTTATCAATGGTTGCATAAAAAACAATCAAATAAGAAAGTAATTTCAACTGAGGAAGTTAATTCACTATAATTTTTTAAAGGTAACTCTTGTATTTGAGAGTTACCTTTTCTATTTTAGATTTTATATTTTTTAGGCCAAAATCTTGTACATATTTTCATCTAATAAATAAAAAATGTATAGTCAAAAACACTGACAAGCTATCCACATATAACAAATTGATAGTTAGAAGACCTGAATAATTCAAATTTAATGGGTGATATATAATGAAGAAATGTAACTGTGACAGTGAGCCATGTAGATGCGAACCTAAACCTCCGTGCCCACCAATAAAGCCACTTCTACCACCTAAGCCGCCATGTCCGCCGCCTAAGCCGCCAAGTCCACCGCCTAAGCCACCATGTCCACCGCCTAAGCCACCATGTCCACCGCCTAAGCCACCATGTCCACCGCCTAAGCCACCGTGTCCACCTTGTCCTCCATGTCGACCGTGCCCGCCATGTCCTCCATGCAAATGTTGTTGTTGCGAACATGAGAAATGCGAGTGTCATGAACACAAGAATTGTGATTGCTACGAACATAAGAAATGCGATTGCCATGAGCACAAGAATTGTGATTGCTGTGATCACAAGAGATGCGAGTGTCATGATCACAAGAAATGTGATTGCCATGAGCACAAGAAATGCGAGTGTCATGACCACAAGAATTGTAATTGCTGCGAACACATGAAATCCGATTGTCGTGAGCGCAAGAATTGTGATTGCCATGAGCACAAGAAATGTAATTGTTGTGAACACAAGAAATGCAATTGTCATGAACACAAGAAATGTAATTGTCATGATCACAAGAAATGCGATTGTCATGACCACAAGAAATGTGATTGTCATGACCATAATAAATGTGATTGTTGCGAACACAAGAAATGTGATGGCAGTATTACGGTGAATATTAATATTGATTGTTGTTGCAAAAAAGATAAGAAAACTCGAAAACATTCCGACAAGCACAAATGTGATTGCGATGAACACCACGAATGTGACTGCTGCGAAGACCATGAATATGACTGCTGTGAAGATCACGAATGTGACTGCTGTGAAGACCATGAGTGTGACCGCTGCGAACACAAGAATTGTGATTGCTGTACAGATGTAATTGCTAAAATATTAAGTGCTGTACAAAATGGTCAATCATTATCTCATTGCGATAAAAAAATTACGATTAATATCAACATTAACAATAAATAAGCAATTTCATGAGATGAATCAACCTCAAACAAAGGCAAAAAAATAGAGTGAAGAAACCTAGTGTTTCTCACTCTATTTTTATTTATTAAAATCGTTTTCCTTTTTTATTGAATTGCCTTTTATTTCTTCTAATGAATTAAGATAAATCTCAATTTCACTCATTTTTAGTTGTATTTCTTTAATTGAATCCTCTAATATTTTCATTAAATCATTTTGTACTTGTTTAATAACTTCATCATTTTCTAGACCATCAAATCGGATAATACGATTAACTTTTAGTTCTTCAAGTGCCATCTTCATTTCGATTTTAGTAACAATCTCTTTCATTAAACGATTGACGTTTTTTTCAAAGTATTTTTCTTTGGCTTGTCCTATTTCTGTAGTTGTAATTTTTTGTCCGTAATTCAATCCATACACACCTCTTCATTAAATTATCACATACCAATATATGCGAAATTTTAGAAAGTGGCACAAGTTGAAATTAAAATCTCACCTATTATAACTTATACGGAAAAAATGTTACTGCTATTTAATTGTGTAAAAATAAAAATAATTCATATATTACTAAATTAATGATTTACTTCGTTTCCTATTTTAACTACTATCAAATTAGTAAATAAAAGAAAGGTAGATTTGATGATATTCCATATTGATCCGTCGTTATTATTAACTTTAATTGTATTTGGATTTTTAGCTGCATTTATTGATTCTGTAGTTGGAGGCGGTGGGCTAATTACTTTGCCAGTATTATTATTTACTGGTCTATCTCCAGCTGCTGCCGTCGCAACGAACAAATTAGCTGGGTCAATTGGCTCTTTAACGAGCACAATCATGTTCTATCGTTCTGGAAAGCTTGATTTGAAATCTGTCTATAAGTTATTCCCACTCACATTTATTGGTTCCATTTTGGGAGCTTGGACAGTTCATTTAATTGACCCTACAGTTCTCAAGCCTCTTATGCTCGTTATGCTTGCAGCAGTTGCTATATATACTATTTTTAAGAAAGATTGGGGAGATACGACTACCAATAAAAAGCTGTCAGTTACTCGTATTATACTGTTTATGCTTTTAATTTTTGGGATTGGTTTCTATGATGGATTCATTGGCCCTGGTACTGGTTCATTCCTAATATTTGCATTTTTAATGATGGGGTTTGATTTCTTAAAAGCTGCAGGCAACGCAAAGTTTTTAAATTTTGGTAGTAATATAGCTGCATTATTAATGTTTATGTACTTGGGACAAATTCATTACGCCTATGGACTAGCTATGGGACTTGCACAAATAGCAGGAGCAATTTGTGGTTCAAAATTCGCTATTAAAAAAGGAAGTGGCTACGTTCGAATCCTTTTTATTACAGTAACCTTTATCTTGTTAGCAAAAAATACTTTTGATTATCTTCATTGAGATAATTATAAGTGTATCTTGTTTATAAACTAAAATGGTAAGCAATTCTTCGTTGAATTTGCTTACCATTTCTTTTTAATTAGATTATACAGCTTCTATGATGATTGAAACTCCTTGCCCGCCACCTACACATAAAGTTGCTAAACCAATTTGTTTCTTTTGACGTATTAATTCATGTAATAAAGTAACTACAATTCTAGTACCTGAACAGCCGATTGGATGGCCTAATGCAATAGCTCCTCCATTTACATTAATAATCTCTTCTGATATATTTAACTCTTTATTTACTGCTAGTACTTGTGCAGCAAATGCTTCATTGATCTCTGCTAATTCTATATCCTGTATTGTTAGATTTGCTCGTTGCAGTGCTTTTTGTGTTGCTGGAACTGGACCAATTCCCATAATCGAAGGAGCAACAGCAGCGCTTGCTACCGAACGAATTTTGGCAAGCGGTTTTAATCCATATTCTCGAACTGCTTGTTCTGATGCAACAATTACAGCAGCAGCACCATCATTTAATGATGAAGCATTTCCAGCAGTCACTGTTCCATTCTCTTTAAAAGCCGCTTTAAGAGTTTGTAGTTTCTCTTGACTAGTATTTTTTATGTTCTCATCTTCTTTAAATAAAATGGTACCTTTTTTAGTTTTAAGCGTAACTGGAACAATTTCATTTTCAAATTTGCCTTGTTCTCTAGCTCTAATCGCTTTTTGCTGACTATTTAAAGCAAATATGTCTTGCTCCTCGCGCGATATACGATAGTCTTCAACTAAATTTTCAGCTGTAATTCCCATATGGTAACCTTCTATTGCACAGTGAAGCCCGTCATGAAAAATTGCATCTACTGTCCTTAAATCTCCCATTTTTTGTCCCCATCTTGCATTCATTACTAAATGTGGGACATTACTCATACTTTCCGTCCCTCCAGCAATTACAACATTCGAATCTCCAGCTAGTATTTGATGATAGGCTAATGTGATTGCTCGCAGTCCAGATGCACATTGTTTATCAATTGTAATCGCAGGTATTGAAACAGGTAAACCAGCATTAATTGCGGCTTGTCTTGCTGGATTCCCTTTAAGCCCTGATTTTAGAACATTACCTAATACTACTTCATCAACACAATCAGCAGATAAACCAGATCGGTGCCATACCTCCTTAATAACTGTTGATGCAAGCTGTACAGCACCTACATCTTTTAATGAGCCTCCGAAACACCCAATTGGAGTTCTGACCGCTTCAACTAAATATACATTCTTCATTAACGATCCCTCTCTTCGTTATATCTTAATCTCAAATATGGCTACTTACACTTTTTCCTCAATCATCTTTCGGGTATAAGTAGTAACCCACTTCCTTGGCAGTATTCCAACAGATTTTGCCATCAGTTTATTTTTAAAGCCTGGAATGATCACAGTTTTATTTTTCATTAAGCCTTCGTAACCACACTTGGCAACTGCTTTTGGATCCATTAAGTTTTTAATGAAAATTTTTGTTCCAGTTGAAGCAAGTCCCTCAGTAAGTGGTGTCTTTGTTGAAGGAGGACATAATACACTAACTTGAACCCCGGTACCTCTTAATTCTTCGGCTATCGCTTCTGTAAAAGATAAAACATATGATTTACTTGCCCCATACATCGACATCCGTGGAGTTGGTTGAAAAGCTGCAGTTGAAGCAACATTTAAAATTTTACCGTGATTTCGCTTAATCATTTCATCCGCTATAAGTCTAGTTAAATAAGTTAAGGAAATCATATTCAACTGTAAACATTCTATTTCTTTCTTAATATCTAATTCTGTCATTAACCCTAATCCGCCCGCTCCAGCGTTATTAATCAATATATCGATATTGGTTCCTTCCCTTTTTAGGTATGTATACAAGCTCTCTACAGTTTCATGATTACTTAGATCACCGACAAATGTATGAACTTCTATTCCGTATTCCTTTTTTAAAAAACCAGCTTGTTTCTCCAACATCAACTCATCTCTAGCAACTAAAACTAAATTATAGCGATGACCTGCGAAAATCTTTGCAAATTCAAATCCAATACCTTTTGTAGCGCCTGTAATTAACACTGTTTCAGCTGGCATATTTAGATGAACCTCCTTATTTTCAAATATTCTAAATTTTTAAAAATATTAATTTATAACTAATTATACTCATAAGTAATAATTAAATAAAATTAAAGAATTTAACTTACAAGTAAGTCTTACTTATATACAAACGCCTTAAGATTATTATTCATAAGAAAAGAGAATCCTGTTCGTCACTGGACGTTTTTAGATTCTCTTTTCATACACTATTTATTAAAATTTAGTCACATCAACAGGTTCGATACCTTCAGATGCACAATATTCATAGTATCTATTTAGAAACGTTTCCCAATTATCTCTAGCAAGAATTTCACCATTCTCACCGATATAATCCAATGTTCCTTCTACAATATTAAAGGTAATAACATCTTCGTCACCAACAGCAGTAGGTGTATGTTTCGATCCAGCAGGCTCATAAACAACGTCACCTGGTTTAGAAATCCAAGACTCTTCTAGATATCTCCACGTTCCTTGAACAGTATATACAATAACTGTTCCGGGATGGAAATGTGCAGGAAGTTGCATTTTCGCAGGTACATATAATAATGTAAGAGTTTGGCCTGTTACAGGGTTTGCTTTAAGTAATTTAAATTTTGAATCACCAAAATAAGGAATCCAAGGCAACTCATCTACATTAATATTTCCAGCATGGTGCACTATTACTTCTTTTATTCCCTTTACATTACTCACTTAAATCCCCTCTTCCAACTTATGTTTTTTAAATTCGGTTATAGTAGTCCCATACATTAGTATGACAACTTAAAACTACTTCGAATCCGTTATTATCATTATATTCATAATTTTCTGTAAAGTAAAATTAGTATTTTTAACTTGTATTTAAGTTTGACTAATTTACAACACTAATTTATTTTGATCAAATTTACTTAGCACCAAGGCCTCCATCAAGAACTAGTATTTGTCCTGTACAATAGTCAGATGCTGCTGAAGCAAAGTAAAGGGTAGCACCTACTAAATCATGATCACTACCTAATCTTCTTAGTGGAACTTGAGTAGCAATGAATGGACCTGCTTTATGTACAAGCGTTCCTGGTATTTCTGGATTATTCATTCCAGTAGTAAAAACGCCAGGAGCAATTGAGTTTACATTAACACCATGACGCCCCCACTTAACTGCTAAGTCCTTCGTTAAAGTCATAACGGCACCCTTACTTGTTGTATATCCAACAGAATCTACAGCTTCAGGATCAACACCTTTAAATCCTATACTAGAAGAAATATTGATGATTTTGCCGTATTCATTATTAATCATATGTTTGCCGACTGCTTGACACATTAAAAACGTTCCTGTCACATTTGTGTCAAGCATGGATTGCCATTGTTCTAAAGGCATTTCTGCAGCTGGCGTTTCAAAAACAGTTCCACTACTATTTACTAAAATTTCGATGGTTCCAAATTGGGAAACAGCTTGTTCTAATCCCTTTTCAATTGATTTGGGACTAGTCACATCTAATGATATAGCTAACGCTCGTCTGCCTAATGCCTCTATTTCTTTCACAACTTCTTCGCAAACTTCTAAACGTCTAGAACAAACTACTACATTTGCCCCTGCTTCAGCTAAAGCTATTGCCATTACACGTCCTAACCCACTTCCGCCTCCTGTAACGATCGCTGTCTTTCCTGTTAAATCAAATAATTGTGCTAATGACATTTTACTCTTCCTCCTAAAATTAGGAATATTCTAATTTTTGAAAATCTTATTGATATTGATTATACATATAAATTATAATGAAAAAAAATTAAAGATTTTAATGTGTAAGTTAGTATCATTAATATTCAAAAAAGGGGACAAACATGAATATTGAGCAATTAATCTATATTGTTGAAGTCGCAAAATACAGTTCCTTGTCAGTGGCTGCACAAAATTTACATGTTACACAATCAACAATTAGCCAGTCCATAACAAACTTAGAAAAAGAACTAGAAATTAAAGTATTTAAACGTTCACGGGGACATGGCGCGGTTCCAACTGATGAGGGAAGAGTCATTTTAAAACTTGCCTATGAGGTTCAAAAGAAACTTGAGGAAATAAAGGAGACAGCTAATTTATTTAACTCTACCGAGGTGGGTGAGCTTAATATATCTTCTTTACCTGGTTTAATGACATTTCTCGTTAAAGCAATCTCTATTTTTAGTCATGATTATCCTCATGTAAATCTTGAGGTTACTGAAAAAAGTGGTACATTAGTGATTGATGATGTTAGACAGCATAAGACTGATTTTGGCCTAATTACATATTCAAGTGATATAGGAGTAAATATGGAAGGAATCGCTTTTGAAGCACTGCTTGATGGAAAGCAAAAAGTATACGTTTCTAAGCATTCTCCTTTAGCTATTCTTGGTACAGTAACCCCGGAAGACATTCTTGATCAAACGCTCGTCATATATAAAGGCGAATTAATGCAATATTTTGTTCAAGATTTTTTTGTCAAATATAAGCCTATGAAAATTCTATTTACAACAAATAATATGGCTGGACTTCTACAAGCCGTAAATGAAAACCTGGCAATTACATTTGCCCCTGATTTTGTCATGCAAAATTATCCATCAGTTATTAATGGTGATATTATTCCAATCGATTTAGTGAACCATAATACTGTTAACATTTCTTTAGGATTAGTTCGATCAGAAGATAAACATTTATCTACATACGCTAACAAATATATTCATTTTTTAAAATCCGAAATTATGAATAGCTAAAAAAGAGAAGCTACTGCGTTCGAAGTGGACGCGAGAGCTTCTCCTTTTATTCGAAATTATTATTATCACGAACTAATATTTTGCTCAGTTTTGACTTTTGTTTCGTTATCGATATGGTCATCAGCGTAAGTTTCAGTGATTTTATCCTGGCAACTCCAGCAGTTACTACGATTTCTCTCCATAATGGATAATTCTTCATTACATTCTACACAGCAATCGATTCCATCAAAGACTTTTCTATTTTTACACATGATCTTTCCTCCTCGATTATTTCATACTTTTTATATGATGACTTGTTCCTCTACCTTGATTGTAGTGCTTGTTTGCTTAGCTGGACGCACGGCGATCCAAAATATTAATCCGAAAACAAACATAACTAAAGACGTCACTAAAAATCCGTAACCATATGCTAAAGACTCACTTCCTGCATTTTCAATAAAATTACCAAATATAACAGGAGCAATAATACTCGTTGAACTTGATATAGCAACATATGTCCCTTGAGCTTTTCCAATGTTTTTTGGTGAAAAGAACTCCATTAACATAGCTGGTGCCAGTGAAAGAATAACAATTGCAAAACCCGGTGCAAGGATGAAGAACAAGATGGAAATTGCACTTGAATTTGCGACACTTCCGATATATAAACAAATAGCAGATGACATCATTGAAATTCCTGCAAGATTTATTCTTGCTTTTCGTATATCCTTTGTTTTGCGGTAAATGCGGTCTGAAATTAGGGCAAATGCAATTTGGCAAATAGCTGCAAAGAGAAAAGGGAATGATACTGCCATTTTTAATGTTTTACCATCAAAATGTTGAACTTTCGAAAAATATGCTGGAAACCAAACCGCTTGGACAGACAATAACCAATATGCACAGCCTGCGCAAACAGCAGTGAAAATAAAATTCTTAGAAAAAATATGAGGAAAAAACTGCTTCCATGAAACCTTATTTGGAATAACTGAGTTTTTTTCCTCTTGCTCATATGTAGAAATCCCGATATCTTTTGGGCTCTCTTTTCCAAAAATCATCCATAAAAGTAAAACAATACATCCGACTGCTCCCATTGCTACAAAAGCGGCTCTCCAACTATATTGGTTAATTAGTGAGATTAATAGTGGAGAAGCAATTGCAGGTCCGATTGTAGCTCCAAAGAGCACGGCCCCAAAACCAATACCATGTCTATGTTTTGGAAACCATTTTCCAATGATTGAAGTTGAAATAGAAATAGCTGGCCCTTCCCCTGCTCCTAATAGCATTCTTGAAAACATTAATAGAGGTAAACTAGATACAAAAGGTGTTGTAAATTGAACGATTAACCATATTAACATAATCCAAGTAAACATCTTCTTCGTGTTTTTAGAATCAGCCATGCCACCAAGAATGAAAGAAGAGATCGTAAAGAACCAGAAAAACGAGCTTCCAACTAATCCCCATTGCGATGGACTTAAATGTAATTCTTTCATTAACGGAACCGATACTAAACCTATGATGATTTTATCAACTTGATTGACCATGCCAGAAGCAACTAGAATTAATAAAATAATCCAAGAGTATTTTGGTGTGTTCAAAAAAATCTCCCTTTCTTTCCTTCTAATTATTGAACATCTCTAAAATGCAACCTGTTTTCTAACTAAAGCGTTTATAACAAATTAACAATTCTTCCGTTTTGGTAAAGCGCTTACAAAATTGTTCTATCACCTTCTCTACCAAATGACAAAGATGCCCTTCCCCCCTTTATTTACATTGATTCAATTCATAACTTTAATTACATTGAAATATTCTTTATATTTATTATATTCATAATTTTCAGTTAAATAAAATTAAACATTTTAACTTACATGTAAATACTACTAATATATGAAATACGTACCATTGTATCATAGGAAACTATCACACCACGATATATTAGTACAACTAAATTACAAATTAAAATCTTTAATTTTATATAAATATTATTTATAGGTACAATTAAGTATAGAAATGAGTAAATACTATATCATTCAATTTTTTCTAGTACTATTGAATCGAACTGGAGGCTGAACAATGGACTTAAAATTACAAGGAAAAAAAGCACTTATTGTTGGAGGTAGTCGAGGTATTGGTAAAGCTGTTGCCCGCCAGCTAGCTCTTGAAGGTGTAGATTGTACGATTTGTTCAAGAAATGAATCCACGCTAAAGATTGCAGCAGAGGAACTGGCACAAGAAACTAGTCGAAATATTTACCCAATCGTAGCTGACACTACCGATCCAGACTCCATCTTAAATCTAGTAGAAAAATCAGCAGCAAAAATGGGAAGCATAGATATACTAATTAACAGTGGAGCCCGCGTTGGTGGTCATGAGCCTGAGGACTTTAATAGTATTAAAGAAGAACTTATTATAAAGGATTTTGAAGAAAAATATATGGGGTATTTTCGTAGTATTAGAGCCGTTGCGCCACATATGATTGAAAACAAGTGGGGACGAATTATTAATATCAGTGGACTAGCTGCTAGGATTGGTGGCAATTACTTTAGCTCTGGTCCACGTAACGCATCTGTCGTCCATTTAACAAAATCTGCATCAATGGAATTAGGAAAGCATGGAATTAACGTTAATGCAATCTATC
The DNA here is from genome assembly GCF_002566505.1 of Bacillus sp. AFS077874. NCBI lineage: Bacteria > Bacillati > Bacillota > Bacilli > Caryophanales > Bacillaceae > Bacillus > Bacillus sp. AFS077874. Next base: position 45,029 of record NZ_NUYF01000006.1, on the reverse strand, counting down.
CTGGAATTGTTGATACTGAAACTTTTAGAGACAAAGTAACGAATGAAGAAGCAATTCAACAAGTTAAATCACTAAATTCTCTCGGTCGCTTGATTACTCCTGAGGAGATTGCTTACGTCGTTACTTTCCTAGCATCACCTTTATCAGCATCAATAACTGGAGAAGTAATACCAGTAACTGGTGGCATCGGAAATACCGTTTATTTTTAATATACTTATTTGAAATGGTTTTACGGTTTCATAGTTTATAAGTTAATAGTTCAAAGAAATAGAGCCTCACAATTTTTGAGGCTCTTTAAGTGCGTAAACAAATTCCTAAAAATTGATTCTCACACTGATTGCAAGCTTTTGTCACAGTCTGATCGTAAAAATTTATCGATCTTAGAAACCGTTGATTCAATATTGTTCGAAAATATTGCCATATGTGCAAAATAGCCGTGGATCATTCCAGGTTCACACACATAATCAACTTGTACTCCAAACTGTTTCAGCCGATTGGCATAGGCTGCTCCTTCATCCCGTAGTACATCATTTTCCGCCGTAATGATTAATGCTTTTGGAAGGCCACTTAAGTCTTTTGCTATTAACGGAGAAGCGTACTCATCCGTCTTATCCTCTTCATTGCTTAAATAATGAGTTCGGAACCAAATTAGCTGTTCTCGATCTAAACCAAATCCTTTCGCAAACAACTGATGTGATTCTGTATTGAACTCAAGATTCGTTGGGGGATAAATTAAAACTTGTCCCGCAATGCTAGGACCTTTTCTGTCTCTTGCAATCATTGTAACGACTGTAGCAAGATTTCCACCTACACTATCTCCACCAACGATCAATCTAGAGACATCCCCATTAAAGGAAATACCATTTTCATAAACCCATTCCAAAGCTGAAAATGCATCTTCCACTGCTGTTGGAAACTTATATTCTGGTGCAAGGCGATAGTTTACGGATACAACAATCCTCTTTGTTCTATTAGCAATTAAACAACAGCTTGCGTCCGTTGATTCAATATCCCCGAGAACCCATCCCCCTCCATGATAGTATATGAATATTGGAAAGGGACCTTGACCTTCTGGCATGTAAACTCGACAATTAATTTCTTCATTATTACTGACTGGAATCATAAAGTCCTCTACTTTTGATAATCCTTCTAGATTTACAAGAGGACGAGGTGACTTTGATAGCATTTCTCTTACAATTTTGGGTTCCAGTTCATGAATAGGTGGCATCTGTTTTAGTACACTTAAAAACTTCTCCGCTTGCGGATCTAACTTTGCCAAACAATATCATCCTCTCTCGTTTTATTTTTAAACTTTTATCCAGACAATTAGTCAATCTAAATGATAAATTGGTGATCTTATTCATGTCATCCCTGAATAAAATCACCAATTACTTAATAAGCTAAATTTCCCTGTTCTTTAGCTATTTATGGGTGCCCCACCAATATAAAACTCAAAACCTGGAGCAATTTTACGACCATTTGGCATCATAAGCCATAATCTTAATAAATGACGTTTTTTACCCTCTTCCTCAAAATCTTCAAAATGAGTACGTGAATGGAAAACAGTATAATTATTAACGAATTGCATGTCACCTGGTTCCATCATCATATCGATATGGAAGTTTTTATCATGAGTAAGGGAATCAATAAAATCAAATGCTTCAATTTCCTCTTTCGACAAATGGATACCTGTTTTCGTTTGTGCAGATTGGACATACTGGCGAATATATCTGCAGCTTAATTTACCATCGAAATAGCTAAAGATTGGTGATTGAACGACAGGTGATTGACCTGGCGTTTCCTCCCCGCGAAGGTCATGGGCAAATGAACGATAGAGAATTTCAAGATATTCTGGTCGTTTTTCCAGAATTTCATTATAGATCGACATCGCACTCGCGATACTACTTAAACCACCAGATTTGGCTTTACGAAGACATAGTAAACCAACCACATCAGCAAGGTCTGTATGATAATCAAGATGTACATTCGTTTGGTAGCCACGTACTTTTGTATTATCGTTAAAGTCCTTGCCTACATTTTTAATATGACCTAGGAGTTCCCCATTTTTACTTTGAATGATTGGCAGTCCTAAATGGAGTCCAAGCCCCCAGTAAATGATACTTGCTTCTTCATCGGAATATCGATCCATTGGCAATCCACGGATTAAAAGAAAACCTCTTCCATTCTCTAATTCGTCAACAAAGTACTTAATTTCGTCAGCTAAATCAGGAATTGGAAAATCATCCTTTTTAAAATCAGGTGCTTTTAACCCTTTTTGTTGAACATATAATACGGCTTTCTCAAGTGCAGCAATTGTTGTATCGGTTAAAAAATAAATCCATGATTGATCCTTAGCAAGATCAATACCTTTCCAAGCAGATCGCCCTTGAATTTTTTCATTTAAAATGACTGACATTAAAACTCCTCCTTCGAAATTGAAGATTATTAATTTAATTGCCCAATAGTTTACTTGCAGATCATTCCTTAACTACTCATTTGCTCCCCCGATTCATTTATTGCGTTTCTTCGATTTGCGGGATGTACACCAAGCCAAAATACAATTCCTATCATCAGCATTCCTAATGAAGAAAAGCCAAACGCGTAATGATAACCAATTGCTTCAGTTAGTGAATGTTGAATAAAGTATCCGAAAACAAGTGGAGCAATAATACTAGATATACTTGCAAAAGCAATGAATGCTCCCTGTGCTTTTCCAATGTTCTCGGGTGAAAAGAACTCCATCAATATAGCAGGAGCAAGTGAAAGGATTACATACGCAAAACCAGGTGCGAGTGTAAAGAAAACAATAGACATCGTAACTGAATTCACGGTTATTGCTAGATATAGACAAATAGCAGATAACATCATCATTAGACCCGCAAGATTAATACGGGCTTTACGAATATTGCCTGTTTTGCGGTAAAGACGATCAGATAGCATAGAAAATCCAATTTGACAAAAAGCTGCAAAAAGAAAAGGCAGGGATACCGCTAGTTTTAAAGTCTGAGAGTCAAACTGTTGAATTTTTGTAAAATAAGACGGGAACCATACTGCCTGAATGGATAATAACCAATATGCACATCCACCGCACAAAACGGTTAATATAAAGTTTTTAGAAAATAGATACGGAAAAAACTGTCGCATTGATACTTTAGGAAGGCTAGACTGGTGCTCCGTTTGATGCATGGCTGGTAGTCCAATTTCTGTTGGACTTTCTTTACCGAAAATTAACCATAAAACTAACACGATTAGTCCAAGAACTCCCATCACTAAAAATGCCGATTTCCATCCTTGTTTATCAATTAATGATATTAATAATGGAGAAGCGATTGCCGAACCCCCGGTCGTTCCTAAAAGAACCGCACCAAAACCTATACCATGCCTATGTTTTGGGAACCATTTTCCCATGATTGCTGTAGAAAGAGCAGGGGCTGGACCCTCACCTAATCCTAAAAACATTCTTGTTATCAAAAGCAAAGTTAGGCTAGAAGCAAAAGGAGTTGCAAACTGCACAATTAGCCAAACCAATGAAAGCCATGTCAGCATTTTTTTCGTATTTTTGGAATCAGCCATTCCTCCAAGTATTATTGAGGAAAATGTAAAAAACCAAAAAAATGAACTTCCTACAACTCCCCATTTTGTTGGACTTAAATTTAATTCTTTCATTAAAGGAACAGAAACCAAACCAATGATAATTTTATCGACTTGGTTGATCATACCGGTAAGAACTAGAAATAATAGAATTACCCAAGCATACTTTGGAGTTTTTGACATACAAGTATATCCTCACTTTTCACTATTTAAGGAACACCTTTTCCAAAAAAGGAAAAGGTGTTCACACTCATTCTTACAGAAGTTAAATTACTTTAAAGTTTCAACAATTCCGCCCGCTGTTTTATTACGTGCAGGAACACCGCCACGACCTGGTTTTCCAGTATTTTCGTCAAAAAACATTGCGAAATCCGGAGAAATTTCACGGCCATTTGGCATCGTGAGCCATAATCTTAACAAATGACGTTTTTGATCTAGTTCTTCATAATCTTCGTATTGAGTTCGTGAATGAAGAACCGTGTAATTATTTACAAATTGCATATCACCTGGTTCCAGCATCATATTGAAATGTAAATTTTCATCATGTAGTAGAGAGTCCAGTAAATCTAATGCTTCAATTTCAACTTTTGATAGCTGGATACCCGTTTTCGCTTGTGCTGACTCGATAAATAAACGAACATATCGGCAACTTAGTTTTCCATCATAGTAACTAAAAATTGGTGACGTAAATATTGGCGATTCTCCTGGCCCCTCTTCTCCACGGCGATCAAAGTTAAACGGACGACATAGTATTCCTAAATATTCTGGGTTCTTCTCTAGAATTTCGTTGTAAACTGCCATCGAGCTTATAATGCTACTTTCCCCCCCTGATTTCCCTTTTCGTAGACTTAATAAACCTACTACATCAGAACCATCAGCATGAAAAGGAAGATGCAGTTTCGTTTGGTAACCACGAACGTTTGAATTTGCTAAACTAAGACCTTGATCTCTAACGTGCCCTAAAAGTTCACCATTCGCATTTTGCGATACTGGAGTGCCCATATGAAGGCCAAGGCCCCAATAAATGATACTTGCTTCTTCATCTGTATATCTTTCAATCGGTAAACCTCGAATTAATAGAAATCCCCTTCCATTCTCAAGTTCTTCAACAAAGTAATCAATTTCATTTAAAAGATTTGGAACTTGGAAGTCTTCTTTGTTAAAATTTGGTGCTTTTAACCCTTTTTGTTTAACATGTGCTAGTGCATTTTCAAGCTCAACAATTGTTACCTCAGATAAGTGATAAATCCAAGATTCATCTTTTGCTAAGTCTGTTCCTTTCCAAGCTACTGGCCCTTTAACCTTTTCCTTTAAAATTGTTGACATAATGAATCCTCCCTTTATGAATGATTTATTTGTTTACTTCACTTCAGTCAATTCTCTTAACTCTCTACGCAAAATCTTCCCAGTTGAATTCTTTGGTAGCTCTTTAAAAAATTCTACATATTTAGGAAGCTTGTATTTAACTAGCTTATCTTTACAAAATTGAATAATATCGTTCTCTGTAAACTGTTCATCTTTAACTACGACGTATGCTTTTACACTTTCTCCGTATTCTTTATTAGGTACGCCAACTACTGCTGCCTCTACAACTGCGGGATGTTGATATAGTACTTCTTCCACTTCACGAGGATAAACATTGTAACCTCCAACAATAATCATGTCCTTCTTTCGGTCAACAATGTAGATGTATCCATCTTCGTCCATTATTGCGAGATCACCGGTGTAAAACCACCCGTTTTTAAAAGCAGCCAATGTAGCTTCCTGCATTCCTAAATATCCCTTCATTACATTTGGTCCTTGAACAACCAATTCTCCAACCTCGCCTCTTGGTAATTCTTCTCCAAATTTATCTACTACTTTGCTTTGAACAGCGGGAATATTTCTTCCGATTGAACCTGGTTTCCTAATTCCTTTTAATGGATTAATTGCAACAAGTGGGGCTGTTTCAGAAAGTCCATATCCCTCTAATATAGGTACATTGAACTTACTTTCAAATTTTTGCAGAAGCTCTACAGGAATCGACGCACCACCTGAAATACAAATACGAATGGATTTGAAATGCTCCGATGAAGCTTCAAGTAATTGATTAATAAAATTGTACATCGTAGGTACTCCTGCAAATACCGTGGCATTTCTTTTATGAATGGTACCTACTACATCAACTGGGCTGAATTTAGGCTGAATTATAACTGTTGCGCCACAAGTAATCGATGCGTTCAAACAAATTGTCATACAGAAAACATGGAACATTGGCAGAACAGCCACTACTCGGTCGTTTTCATCCAGTTCAAGCAATTTAGAAATAGAATCTGCATTCGAAGTCAAATTTCGATGTGTTAACATTGCACCCTTTGGTTTGCCTGTAGTACCTGATGTGTACAGAATAACTGCTAGATCTTCTTGATCAATAAATGGACTTCCAATTACACTTGTTCCCGATTTCATAAGGTGTTCCCATGTCCATTCCTGTTTCTTTGCTTCTGTATAAATGACTAAATTTAGATTAACCAACTTTTTCTTTAGATCTGATAACGTTGGCTCAACAGATTCATGAGCAATAACCGCTTTTACTTGACTATTTTCTAATATGTAGCTGATTTCATCTTGGGTAAATAAAGGATTAATTGGAACAACAAATGCACCTAGTCGCAATATTCCATAGTAAGCAATGAGAAATTCTGGGCTATTTCCTAATAAAAGGGCAACCCCATCTCCTTTGCCGATTCCTTGTGCAGACATTCCGGTAGCAAATTGATTTACAAGCTGATTTAATTTCCTATATGTAACACACTGATCACCATACATATAAGCAATACTATCCGGGAAATTAATAGCGCTTCTATTTAAGATTTCGTATAAGTTATTGCCCATTAAGTGAATTTTCCCCCTTCCAACCACTTGAAAGTGTTTTATAAATTAATTATTTTGAATATTTGAAATATTACTACACTAAGTATACTCATAAATAAAAATGAAATAAAATTAAAGATTTTAATTTGTATGTAAGTCTAACTAATATTAAGATGTTGTTCATATAATAAGGTCCCATTAAAACACACTTTATAAGATTCACCTAGCTCTAAAATAAAAAAACAAAGCCCAAACTTAAAAAGGCTCTGTTTATTTATAGTTAATTTATACCTTCTATTTCTAACTATCGTATTTCCTTATCATAACTATAATAATAATTTATTTTCCTTATGATAAAAGATTCGATACGATAATAACATAGAACGCCACGAGGAGATGGACAAGATGGAACAAAAAGCAATAATCAATACAAAACCAGAGCAACAAAAAAAGCCTATTAAACAGTTAAATGTAGCAATGATCTATGGAGTGGCTTTTACATTCATCATAGCTGTTCTAGGTTTTCTATTGGCAAAGTTACCAGGGTTCGATCATATTGGACCACTTGCTTGTGCCATTTTACTTGCTTTAGTATATAGACAATTTTTTGGTTATCCTGAAAAATTGCGCGCAGGAATTCAATTTTCTTCAAAAAGACTTTTAAGATTTGCCATCATACTGTACGGTTTAAAACTAAACATAGTTGTCATTTTTAGTGATGGTTTGCCTTTATTACTAAAAGGGGCTGGAACAATTATATTTTCGATTGTTGTTCTTTTGCTTATAGCAAAATGGCTTAAAGCAGACTTTAATCTGTCCTTATTATTAAGTATTGGAACAGGCATTTGTGGCGCCGCTGCAATCGCTGCCGTATCTCCAATAATAAAATCTAAAGATGAAGACACAGCTATGGCCGTTGGGATCATAGCATTAGTCGGCACAATTTTTTCCATCATTTATACTCTAATCTATCCTTTATTACCGATTAGTCCAACTGAATATGGAGCTTGGGCTGGAATAAGTCTTCACGAGATTGCACATGTTGCTTTAGCAGCTGCTCCTGCAGGTCAAGATGCTCTCGCTCATGCATTGCTTGCCAAACTTTCTCGTGTTTTTCTATTAATTCCGGTTTGTTTTATCCTTTTATTCTGGATGAAAAAGAAAGGAAAATTAGATGGAGAAACAAAATTGGAGTTTCCATGGTTTTTAATTGGATTTGTAATTATGAGTTTTGTAGGGAGTTACGTCCTTGGAAAAGAAGTTCCAGTATCAAATAAAACTATGTCAGACGTTGCTGTTTTCACATCATTTATTTTAACAATGTCTATGACTGGTTTAGGATTAAATATTAACCTAAAAGAATTACGTACAAAATCATTACTCCCTCTAATCGCCATAATCATTACATCAATTCTTCTATCTTTCGTTACATTTATTTTGGTTTAATTAGCTCCTTAATTGACAGCCAAACACTCTTTAAATCATTAAATAAAAAAATCAGAGAAACTATACGCCAGTTTCTCTGATTTTTTATTTACTATATAGTGTCTATAATACGTTTGATTTATGTTTTGCTTTCTTCATTGCGTTTAATAAAAACCCACCCTTAAACCTTCTCGCTTCATACGAAATAATAAAGGCACTTGGTTCATATTGTTCAATAAGATCCATTAGTTCGGGTTCTCTATTACGTTTTGTCAATATATCCAAATGATAACGCTCGCTGTCCCTTCCTTCGCCTTGGAACACAGTCACTCCGAATCCTTCCTCGCGAAGTCGATTAATTAGTAGTTTATTTTTGTTCGTCAAATTAACTACTAGTGTCGTGTAGCCAATTGCTAAGCGATTTTCTACGTAACTGCCAATTAGAATGCCAATTCCAAATCCGACAGCATAAACAACCATTGATACAGTACTTTGATCTCCGGAAAAAACAAGCGATAATCCAAATACGTAGATAATTGCTTCTAAAAAACCAAAAAGCGCAGCAGATACACTCAACCCTTTTACAAGAAAAATTGTTCGTAATGTTAAGACAGGTACATAAATCAATTGCAATAATAAGATTAGTAAAATATCTTTCATTGTAGACACCTCAAAGTTTAAATTTTGGACAGCAGATTTAGGTATTTATTTGTTTCATCCTAAGCCTTGCTTTTAAACTTTTTTTAAGGAATCAAAGTGAAAGCCTAGTTGAAAATTATTTGAATAATAAAGCTGAGCTGATGCGTAAACAATGTGATTTTTTGTATTATTTACCAGTTGTAGTACTTAATTCAACTTGTTCAGTTAAATTCCTGCTTATCTTTAAGGACATTAAAAGATTACTGTACAAATAAACCGAACCTACTATTCTAAAACATACTCATGAGCCTTTTATTAGTATGTTATTTTCACTTTCTTGCTCTTTACTTACACATGAGCCTTTTCTCAATTTTGAATATGTTTTATTTAACACGCAAAAAAAGAAGATTTACTCAAAAAGTAAATCTTCTTTTATTTATTGCCCATTATTCCATTCCAAAAGAAGTCTATGATCTGTTCAGCCATTTCATCTATTGTAGGGAAAATTGAATTTTGATCTGTATCCTTATAATTTCCAACCGATAAAATTGCTAAGAACAATTGGGTATAGAATGTTGGATTCCCTTTAGGTATTTCTCCATTCTCTATTGCCATTGTCATTGCTTTTTCGATCACATTATACATCATTTCTTCAGCGTTATTCATCTGTTGTAATTGCTCATCTGATAAAGAGACTTTCGCTTCTTTCGTAAAAGCTTTTAAATCAATTTCAAAAGTTGCTCTTAAATGGACTTTTACCATTTCGTTGAGATTTTCTTTTAACGATTTATCTGTAGATAAAATCTCAGCAATTCGATCACTTATTCGAAGCATCATTTGAACCATTGCATCCGTAAAGAGATCTGCTTTTGTTGGATAATAATAATAAACCGTTGCTTTGGTCACACCACACTTCTTAGCTACGTCATCCATTGAAACTAATTGATATCCGTTTTGAAGGAACAATTGGATTGCATTTTCAACGATTGTTGTTTTTGTAGGCTTTTTTTTTGAATCCTGCGGTGGTCTTCCAAGAGGCCGTTTAATTTGTTCCAATATGATTCTCTCCTAACCTTTTAATTCCCCTTCATTATAGCATAACAAAAGTTCTTGATTAATTAACTGACCAGTATATATAATTAAGATAATAAATTTTACGTGAGGTGAATTCCATATGAAACAGCACCCCTTTCATTCTTGGGGCAAATTTGTAAGTAGTAAACGTACAAGATGGATAACATTGTTGGTGTGGGTTTTATTAACGGTTGTATTATCATTTACTTTTCCATCTGTAAACGAAGTAGAAAACAATACAGCAGATAACTTACCTAAGCAATCCATGTCTCAAAAAGCGGATCAGCTAATAAAAAAAGAATTTCCAACTGATTCTGGAAATCCTTTATTAATTGTTTGGAACCGTAAAGACGGTCTAAGTGAGGACGATTACAAAGTCATTCAAACTGTTTATAAAGAACTTAGAAATAATCCATTAAAAAATCAATTAACATCTCCGTCATATGATTTAATGCCTATCCAGGCAATTAAACGAAGTTCTTCAAAGGATGGTACTACAATCATTACAGCCGTTCTTTTTGATAAAAAAGCAGATGATAAAGTACTACAAAAAAACATCAACAAAATAGAAAAGCTAATTAAAAATAATTCTGGTAATAACCCAGTAAAACGAAAATTAACAGAATCAGGTCTAAAAGTCCGCTTTTCTGGCCCGGTTGGTATTCAAACAGACGCTGTAAGTTTATTTTCACAAGCCGATGTTAAACTTTTATTATCAACAGTATCACTTGTATTAGTTTTCTTAATCCTTCTATATCGTTCACCAATTATGGCAATTGTCCCGTTAATAGTCGTTGGTTTCGCGTATGGAATCGTAAATCCATTATTAGGCTTTTTAGGTGATAAAGGTATTATAACGGTGGATTCCCAAGCCGTTTCGATTATGACAGTTTTATTATTTGGTGCAGGTACTGATTATTGTTTATTTTTAATATCTAGATATCGTGAGTATTTACTTTTGGAAGAAAACAAGTATAAAGCTCTTCAGCTCGCAATCCGAGAATCTAGTGGAGCCATCTCGATGAGTGCTTTAACGGTCGTTATTGGATTAGGTACACTCTTATTAGCTCAATATGGTGCTTTCCATCGTTTCGCAGTACCATTTAGTTTGGCAGTACTTATTATGGGTATTGCTTCAATCACAATCCTACCTGCCCTACTTTCTATTTTTGGTAGAGTTTCATTTTTTCCTTTTATCCCAAGAACAGAGGAAATGGAAGCATTAAGAGCTAAGAAAAAAGGCAAATCAATTAAGAAATCAAAAATCAAAGTAACATTTAATCAAAAAATAGGAAAAGTAGTTACTCAAAAACCTTGGACAATTATTCTAGTCTCGATCATGCTTTTAGGAGGGCTAGCTCTATTTGTACCTCGAGTACAATACACATACGATTTACTTCAATCATTTCCTAAAGATATGCCTTCAAGAGAAGGTTTTGATTTAATATCTGACCATTATTCATCAGGTTTATTAGCACCTGTTAAAGTAATAATCGATACAGAAAATAAAAATATCCCTATAAAAAAAGAATTAGAATCACTTTCATTCGTAAAAGATGTATCTGATCCTATTACAGGTAAAGAGAATAAAAAATTACAATTATATGAAATTTCTCTAGTCGATAATCCATATTCTATTAAAGGATTAGAGAGAATCCCTCAACTAGAAAAGAAAATTAAGAAACTATTGAACGAATATGATATACAACAAGTAAATAAGCATTACTGGATTGGTGGAGAAACAGTAACAAATTTAGATACAAAAAATATAACTGAGCGTGATGAATCCGTGATCATTCCGGTAATGATTGGATTAATTGCATTATTACTGTTAACTTATTTACGTTCCTTTACAGCGATGATTTACTTAATTCTAACCGTCATATTATCTTATCTTTCAGCATTAGGTGCTGGCTGGCTAATTCTTCACTACGGATTTGGGGCTAGCGCGATACAAGGTTCGATTCCATTATATTCCTTTGTATTTTTAGTAGCATTAGGTGAAGATTACAATATATTCATGGTTTCGGAAATATGGAAAAATAAAAAGAAACAAACTCATCGCGAAGCAGTTTCTAATGGCGTCGCAAAAACCGGGGCTGTTATTTCATCTGCTGGATTAATCTTGGCCGGTACATTCCTAGTATTAGCAACACTACCTATTCAAGTATTAGTTCAATTTGGAATTGTTACTTGTATTGGAGTATTAATTGATACATTCATAGTTCGTCCACTTTTAGTTCCAGCAATTACTACCGTATTAGGTAGATTTGCATATTGGCCAGGTGAACTTTCGAAAAAAGAGTATGATTCAAAACTAGAAATGCAAATAGAAAAATAACGATAAAAAAACACCATAATGCATGCTATAGAGAAATGATGCGTTGTGGTGTTTTTGTACTTTACTTATTAGTTTGATTAAGCTGTTTCATCATCAAATTAATCAATAGATATAAGCCATATATACCTAAGTAAGAGCCAGCAATTAAAAAATAAATATTAAGAAATACAGCATGGATATTAGTCATAAAAACAACATCATGTTTTATAATTTCATAAATTGATATTGCTGAAATTCCACCAAATACTACATAAGAAATGATTGCGATCAAATTAAAGATTGTGTTAAACATTCGATTAAATCTGGCTAATCCAGTCATAATAATAGGAAAAAAAATAATTGAACAAAATATTAAAGTTTTCAAGTGCTTACTCCATTTTATTATTGAATATTGTTAATTTTATTCTTTACCAATTTTGATTAACTATCCAAATTGACCGCTCATTTCATTCTCCCCCTAAAATTAACCAAAAAAATACCAAAAAAGCTTGGTGACTAGTCAAGCTTTTTTGGATAACCGTATGAAAAAGGGGTGGGGAATTATACATAAGGTTTTATGACACCATAGATCAATACCGGGGTTATTTGTATTGAATGTTATCATAATTAAATGATAATGATTATCAGTATCATCGTCAACCTTTATACTTATCTACTATAAATATTTCTCCATAATGACGTAATCTTTCCCATCTTTTATAAAACTGGTATTGGTTTCTATCAAACCAAATTTTTTATAAAAACTCACTTTATTCTTTCTAGCATTACACCAAATTTTCTTCACGCTATTATTCTGAACTTCCTTTATTACATAATTTAACAACTTACTCCCATACCCTCTACCTTGTTCTTGTTGAAGAGTTGCAAATTTACGGAACTGACATTCTCCGTTCGTTATAAAAATAGAAATAACTGAAATTAAAGTAAATCCTTCAAAAAGGCCATAATGAACCCCTAAATCATCATCTTTCAATTTGATATAATCAAAAGGCTGATCTGCCCACATAACTTTATGCCTTATTTCCCATACATCTTCCTTTTTTACTTGTCTAATCGTCGTTTCCATTGTTCTCTCCTTTGTGTTCTTTACCATTAATCAGTAGTTGAGAGATTATTTTAATGTGGACAATTTTACCCAAGTGTTTTAGTCATGATAAAGTCTATTTGTTCTTCATCACCCATATAAAATGAGTGTGATCCAGTGTGAATAAATCCCATTTTTTTATAAAATGCGATCGCATTTTCGTTTTTTTCCCATACGCCTAGCCAGATTTTCTTTTTATTAAGTTCCTCCGCAATTTCTATGGCTTTATTAAACATAATTTTACCAAGCCCATGTTTTTGAAACTCCTTCTTTATATAAATACGCTCGATTTCAAGTGATTCAGAACCCATTTCTTCGGATTGGGCATCGTCTGTATTGACCTTTAAATAGCCAGCGATGGTTTGATTTAAATGAATGAAAAAGAATTGCGAAGACTGATTTAACAATTCTTCTTCTATTTGACTTAAATTAAACGCTCTTTCTAAATAAGCATTCATATTTTCTAGCGTATTTTGATCCTTAAATGTCTCATTAAACGTTTCATAACCGATTTGTAGAAGTGTGTTTGAATCTTTAGAGCTACACTTTGTTATTTTGATCGTCATATTAATCCGTCTCTCCTCTTATCTAAAATCAATAATTTCTCTTGTTTCCCTTTTTTACAAATTCCCAGTCTTTTTCTACATTTTTTCTTACCTTTTGAAGTAGAGTAAAAATGGTTTCAACTTCTATTTCGGACAGTCCCTCTAGTGCAACGATATTAGAATAATCGTTTTCTCTTTTTATAAATGGATAAACATTTTCCCCTTTTTCTGTTGCAAAGAGTTTTTTTATTTTTTTGTTCTCTTTATCCTCTTTCTTTTCAATAAATCCATTCATTTCAAGTTTTTTTATAGCACGCGCTGCTGTTGTTCGATCTACTTTTATCATCTCAGCTAATTTTTCTTGAATGATTCCTGGATTTTCAGCTATTCGCACTAGATATAAATACTGCCCTTTTGTAAGGTCATGCTCTTTAAATTCAATATTACTGATCGAATCTAGAGCCCTTGCGATCATTCCAATTTCACGAAGAATTTCCTTCATAAATAACTCCTTAGTATTAATTTTGTTGTAAATGCAATAAAAATGATATATATTGAATTTAACTTATTTTTGTTGCATTTGCAATAAAACAAAAAAATTTAATTAAAAGGGACTGATAAAAATGATGAATACAAAAAAAATAATGAATGAAGAAGAGCTAAAAATAGCATTTGCAATAAGGAAAGATATATTTGTGAAAGAACAAGGTGTACCTCTAGAAGATGAATTTGATCAATACGACAAATTGAATGGAGATTGCCAACACATATTAGTTCATTACAATGAACAACCAGTCGGAACAGGAAGAATTAGGTTTGTTGATGGAGTAGGTAAATTGGAAAGAATCTGTATCCTTGAGTCTTTCCGAAAATTTGGTCTTGGCAAAAACATTATTAAAGCTTTAGAAGAAATCGCGGAAGAACAAGGAGCTTCGAAAGTAAAATTGCATGGCCAAACACATGCAGAAGGTTTTTATAAAAAACTTGGTTATCATACTTCCTCTGATGTCTTTATAGAAGACGGGATTCCTCATATTCTAATGCTAAAAGAAATAACTAAATGATAAAGCGATTAATTAAAGCGAAACATGTCTTTTACGTATTAGGAATTTTAATATTAACCTTAGGTATTTCAATCAACATACAATCTAACCTTGGAACTTCACCTTTTGATGCACTTTTAGTAGGGTTATCCAAAAATGTGGGGTTGACTGTCGGAAGTTGGGAAATCATCATTGCTTTACTTCTAATATGTATAAATTCTTTTTTAAAAAGACAAAGACCAGAATTTTTAGGATTAGTAACTGCCTTTATTACAGGTATCGGTATTGATATGTGGCTTTATTTATTACACAATTTAGTAACACCTGAAATTTGGTATGGCAAAACAGCATGTTATAGTTTTGGATTAGTTATTTCAGGACTCGGAACTGCAACCTATTTACACACAAACTTTGCACCTATTCCAGTGGACCGATTAACATTAATCCTACAAGAATTAACAAGAACAACTATCTTTATTTCGAAAACAGTCATTTATCTCATTTTCTTAATAGCTGCCTTCATTTCAAATGGACCAATTGGCATTGGGACGATGCTAACCGTTTGTTTTGGTGGGTTAATACTTAATTTCTTTATGCCACTTACAAAAAAATTTTTAGACCGCGTATTATCACAACATAGTACATCTTCTAACTTTGAAAAAGAGAAAAATCTTTCTATATAGAATGTACTAGATTACTTTTACTCATAAATCTACACTCTTCGGAAACACTATCTTTGGAGGTGAAGCACATGAGTAAAAAATCATCTGGAAGAGGACAAAAGGCTCCAAGTGTTAATCCACAAGGATACGGAAAAGACGTTGAATTTTCAACTGAGCCTCAAAGTGAACTACAGAATTTAGCAAAAAAGTCGAACAAAAAATAAACTTTGATACTAAAAACAACCAGAGTAACCCATAACGAGGCTACACTGGTTGTTTTTAATTAATTCTATAATGGCGGTTTTGTACCAATTACGACTGTGGCGTCCAAATCATTATCGTGTGCTAACCCGGCTATTAGTCCACACTGAGTAAAAATTTCAACTGTTTGAGGAGCCTGAATTTTACTCGTCTCTATTAATAAATGCCCGCCTGAAGCTAACCAAAAAGACGCATTTTCTGCCACTTTCCGATGAATATCATTTCCATCCTTACCACCATCAAGTGCCACTTTTGGTTCATATAGCCGTGCCTCCTGAGGGAGAGACGTTATTGCCTCAGTTGGAACATATGGTGCGTTCGCTACTATAATATCAACATTCCCAAGTAATTGAGGTGGCAATGGATTATAAAGATTACCTTCATATACAAGACCACCTAGTTTAGAAACATTACACTTGGCACATTGAACTGCAGTAGAATCAATATCGACCGCATACAACGAAACCAACCCTACTGCCTTGGAAATCGCTACACCTACTGCACCAGAACCACAACAAAGATCAACCACTTTGACACCAGGTACAGACAATTCAATAGCCATTTGAGCAAGAAACTCTGTCCGACGGCGAGGAACGAAGACGCCTGGGACTACCACAATCCTATCACCATAAAACTCCGCCCAACCTAGGATGTATTCTAATGGTGAACCAGTTACTCGAAGATTTACCATTGTTAAAAGTTCTTCAAAAGTATTAGCTTCAGAAATGAGAAGCTGAGCCTCTTCTTCTGCAAAAACGCAACCGGCGTTCCGAAGTTGCTCGATTATACTAATTTTTATTTGATCACCACTATAAATTTCATTTTGTTTTATTATTAATCCCACCCAATCTTTATAAAAGTGTTTATTATTGGGAGTTCGTTATATATTGTAAAATCCCTTTTTCAACTTTGATACAAATAGTTGGGGATGGTCCTTTCTACTCTATACGTAGATGCTTACTCGTATTACGCAAAAACAAAATAAAAAGACTTAACCGTTGTAGTCCTGGAAAAAAGCAGTTAACAATGTTTAAGTCTTTTTATAAATGATCTATTTTAGTTATTTATTTATCAAAAATCTTTTTGTCGATTACTGTCTGACTTTTTCTTTATTTTTTATATACATTATAACTTTTGGAATACTCAAACCTTGAATCAGCAATGAAAACACTACATTTGTATATACAATTAGCAAGATGTTTTCTCTATATGGGAATTCAGCTGGTAAAGTCAGGGCAAGTGCAATTGACAATGCACCTTTTAACCCACCCCAGTTAATCAGGAACTTTTCATTATTTGTAAAGGTTTTCCTATTTAGCAGACTAATATTTACTGCAATTGTTCTAGCAATTAATACAATCAATATCGTTATGAAAGAAACTTTCCAATTTGAAAATACATCTAATCGATAAACTACTAAACCAATTAGTAGGAATAAAATTGTATTTCCTACAAACGATATGATGTCCCAAAAACTGGCTATATAATCTTCGGTTACCGCACTCATCCCAATTTTCTTTCCATAATTGCCAAACACAATGCCTCCAATTACAACTGCAATTACGCCACTTCCATGAAAATGCTCTGATAATAGATAACTTCCATAAAAAAGTAAGAAGGACACCATTGTTTCAAGAGGGTAATTATCTACGAAACTAATCATGTATGATGCTAAAAATCCTAAAATTAACCCTATAACTGTTCCGATCAGAACAACCTTGAAGAATAATAAAAAACCAGCCCCTATTCCTGATAATCCCATGTTAATGTAACTTAATAGGAATACAGTAGATATTTTAAAAAACACAACTGCTATTCCATCATTAAACAGGCTTTCGCCTTCTAAACTAGCTGCAATACTTTTCTTTACATTGTAAATCTTAAACATTCCCATAACCGAAATAGGATCAGTTGCACACATTAGAGAAGCAATCGTAAAAGATACTACTACTGGTAACTTACAAATATAAATCAAAGCAACAGCAACAAGTACAAATGTTATGAATGTACCTAAAAGAGCTAAACTTAGAATTTCATTTTTATATTTTTTAATTTCTCTATATTCAAACTTCATCGCAGCCTCTCCAAGAAGCGAAGGTAAAAAAAGACCAAGAACGATTAATGAAAAAGTCTCGCTTTTGGTAAATAGGTCGGCAATTTTATCTAAAAAGTCAATATTCATAAGTCCAATTACTAAACCAATAATGACTAGAAATATTGTATAAGGTTTATTTAGTTTATTTGCAGCCAACCAAGATATCACACCAATTAAGAGTAATATTAAGAATTCTCCTATAATCACGTTTGAAACTTCTAACAATCCGTGTTCCATATAAAACTCTCCTTAGTCTCTCCCAAAAATCATATGAAATAGAATTTAATTTAGTTATTTTCTTAACTATTTATCTGTTTATAGTTAAGCTAATTTACTATTATTAGGTTAATAACATTTTTACCAAGTAAGGTAAATTTATGTAGAAGTAAAAAGGGCATTTAAGTGTTTAATTACTTAAATGCCCGCTTCTTTGATTAACAGCCATACTAATTAGAATACAGAATCATTTAGACTGCTTATTAGAAAAACATAAGTAAAAATACCTTTCACCCGGATTAGTATTGATTCAGTTCGATAGATACTTGATAAAAGAATCTACATTTACGTATTATCTATTTCTTTTATGCAAAAATATAGTAAGAATAAAAATTAAAGGTGAAGGTAATGAGGTAATGATTGGAACAATTGATGTCATAATTCGAACTCTTTCAGCATTTATTTTACTTATTTGTATTACCCACTTATTAGGAAAACAAACAATTTCAAAGATGACTTACCATGACTATATTACTTCTATAACAATAGGTTCTATTGCAGGTAATTTAGCGTTTAATACTTCTATAAGATTTAGTAACTACATAACTGCATTAATCATTCTTTGCACGTTTTTATTCCTCGCTACTTTAGTTTCATTAAAAAATAAAAAAGCTAGAGCCATCTTCAATGGAGAACCTACTGTTGTTATACAAGATGGAAAGATCCTTGAAAAAAACATAGAAAAACTAAAAGTTACAATGGATTCATTCAATCAAGCATTAAGAAGGAGAGATATATTTGATATAGATGAGGTAGAATTCGCTATTTTTGAACCTGATGGCCATTTATCTATATTAAAGAAACCGTTATATCGTTTTGTAACTAGAGAAGATCTGGGAATTTCTAGTCGTTCCAAATCTGATTTCCCTATTGAAATCATTATGGATGGTCAAATTATTGATGAAAACATCACTCAAAACAATTTAACTAAGGCATGGATCTTCAATGAAATTGAGCAGCGAAGTTTGAAATTAGCTGATGTTTCATATTGTGTTCGCGGGACGAATGGGCAACTGTATTTTGATTTATACAAAGATCAGATTAATTCGCCTGTTGATATAGAGGAATGAATATAAAGAATCGGTAACCTCATTTGAGATTACCGATTTTCATGTTAATTTTCAGATTAATTTAGACTAAGAACTCTAACTCACCTTCTAATGTTTAAAAACTAGTTAAAAATCAGCTATGAAAAGATTGAAAATAACAACTTAAATTAAAAAGGTCTAATAAAATACCTCCACTAGCACTAATGCATTCTATATTATTATGACAATCAAAAATAGGGCTCTCACGTGTCAGTTAATCTGACCTATGAGATACCCTTTTCTTTATTTTCTTATTCTGACCAATGAATATGTTTTTCTATTTTACAAACAATACACGATAGGAGGTGGAATATTATTGAAAACGAAACAAACAATTACAATTTCTAAAGACATTAATACTAATTTAGAAAAAATAAAAGAAGAGTTTTCGAATGTTTTTGATTTTAAAACAAGAAAGATAACTTTCAATGATAGACCACTATGTATTGCTTTTATTGATACCATTTCAAATAAAGATATTATTAATGAAAAAATTATTAAAGTACTTTTAAATATAAAACATGGAAATATCATGACTGATCTACCTGTTTCAACTATTTCAACAACTAATTGTTTGAACGAAATACAAGGGGCTCTTACGAATGGAAATACGGTATTGCTAGTTGATGGTTCAAATGAAGCCTTTATCATAGATACTGTTTTATTCGAAGTGAGATCGACAAGTGAGCCTACAAATGAAAAAGTTATTTCAGGTTCTCATGACGGTTTTGTTGAGAGCCTTAATAAAAATATTAATTTTCTAAGAAGTAGAATTAGAAGCACTGATTTAAAAATAGAAGTTTTACCGATTGGAGATCCTAGTACCAATGTTGGAATTTTATATTTAGATAATATCGTAAATAAAGATATTCTAGAAATTGTTAAAGTCCGGATTAACTCTATTCAACTTGAAAATAACTTAACAACTGGTAAGCTAGAAGAATTTATTGAGGATAGTTCACTTTCACCATTCCCACAAATTCTAGAAACGGAGCGTCCTGACCGAGTTATTTCAAATTTATTTGACGGGAAAATTTGCGTAATAGTTGAAGGAAGTCCAACAGTTTCAATTATGCCAGCTTCTTTTTTTACGTTTTTCCAAACTCCCGATGACTATAATGGTCGAGTTTTAATTGGTACTTTTCTAAGACTCATTAGACTATTTTGTTTTTTTCTCTGCATTACTTTACCTGCAGTTTATATAGCAATCGTTTCATTTAGCTATGAAATTCTCCCATATGAACTAGTATCCACCATTCAAAACAGCATTGAATACGTACCATTTTCTCCATTTGTTGAAGCATTAATTATGCAGTTGTTCTTGGAATTATTAAGGGAAGCGGCAATTCGTCTACCTAGTCCGATTGCACAAACTATTGGTATTGTAGGTGGCCTCGTTATTGGTACTGCAATTGTTGAAGCAAATTTAGTATCAAATACAATGACTGTAGTTCTTGCAATTACAGCAGTTGCTTCATTTGTTATTCCTACACATGAAATGAGCTTTTCACTTCGACTATTAAGTTTTCCAATGATTATTTTGGCCTCAGTCTATGGATTTGTAGGTATTGTATTCGGTTTAATGCTTATTTTTATTCATATTGTAAAGCTCGAGTCGTTTGGTACTCCATACTTTTCACCGCTTGCACCGATTCGAGTTAAAGATCTAAAAGACGCATTAATTAGAGTGCCAAGCTGGAAAATGAAAACAAGACCGACGAATGCACAGCCTATTGATACTATTCAATCTAAAGGAATGAAGGGATGGAAAAAATGAAAATTAAGAAAAACGAGACCATTTCATCCTTTCAATTATTTTTTTATTTGGTTATCGTACAAATGAATGTTGGAATATTTACACTACCAAGCTATTTATATAAGGAAAGTGCTCATGATGGATGGATTTCTATCTTATTTTCTTGTTTATTTTCAATTAGTACTGTATTTCTATACTCATTTTTACTTAAGCGATTTCCAAATTTAACTATATTTGAAATTTGTACATTTTTTTTTGGTAAGTGGATTGGCGGAATAGTAAAGGCTTGTTATATTTTGTATTTTTTATTTACAGCCTATTTAATTAATCAATCTTATCTATTTGTTTTTAGTAAATGGGTTTTTCCAAACTCACCAACTTGGGGTATCCTCCTCCTCCTATTGATCATTGGAGTTTACTTAGGGAAAGAAACCATCCGAACACAGGCCCGATTTTTCCAGTTATCTTTTTGGGCGTTTTTAGTCATTTTCTTTTTTAGTATAGAAGCATTTCAACAGGTGGATTTTAAATATTTATTACCTATTGCTCATGTTAATTTTTCTCATATTTTAAAAGGTAGTTATCTATCTTATTATTTCTTACATGGCTTTGAATGCCTTTTAGTGCTCTACCCATTTGTAAAAGAACCTCATAGTAAAAAAATAAAAAGTACCATTTTTTCTATATTGTTTATTACGATTATTAATCTTTTCACTGTGATTTTATGTTTTGCATTTTTTAGTGATAAGGAGATGAAGTCAATCCCAGAACCAACAATCTATTTGTTTAAAACATTATCCTTTTTCAAAGAACTAGAGCGACTAGATTTACTATTTCTATCAGTATGGTTTATCATAATTGCCTCTTCTTATGTGTCATATTTAAACTTAGCTAATGTTGGTATTTCAAACTTATTAGGAAAAAATCAAAATCATACTTCATCCGTACTTACAATTTGTATAGTAATCTTTTTAATTGGCAATTTAATACCTACTGCAAAAGGATTTTTTGAAACTTTACTTAAAATTTTATCTTTTTCAAGTTTTATTTTTATACTTGCAATTCCGACGTTTGTATTATTCATCTCCCTTCTATTTAAGATTAAAAGTAAGGAAGTTAATTTGTCATGAAAAAATATTATTCTATTCCTTTTTTACTAATCTTTTTATTAACAGGATGCTGGGACCAGCACTCATTAAAAGACTCTGCACTAGTACTTGGCGTCGGATTTGACCAACTTCCAAAAGACAAGGTTAAAGGAACAGTAAGCATAAGAACTAGCATTTCGAAAGGTGACCAAACTGAAAATATCAATTATCAGGTCAGTGAAGAGGGCATATCGATAAGAGATATACGTAACAATATTGATTATCAAATACCTGGAAATTTTTCATCTAACAAACTACTAGTTATGCTTTTAGGCGAAGATCTTGCAAAAAATAATTTGTATCCTTATTTTGATAATTATTTCCGATTTATACGAAGCACGCTAACTTCAAGAGTTGCAATTGTAAAAGGACAGTCTTCTAGCATCATTGAAATGAAAACATATAAAGATATTTTTATTAGTGAATCACTTTCAGAAATGCTTGAGGCCGCTGAAAAAATTTCTGTTATTCCAAAAGAGACCCAAGAAACTGTTTACAAAAAAATGGATGATCCAGGTACTGATTTAGTCCTACCTTATTTAGAAAAAATAGACGATGAAACAATTAAAATTAAAGGTGTGGCACTTTTAGAAAACAATCGATTTACTGGGAAAGTACTAAATAATAAACAGTCAAAATTATTGTTATTACTGAAAGACAAAAAAAGTAATACGATGAGTTTGACGGTACCTTTGGGGAAAAATAATGGGATTGTTTCTTTTAAAGTTAAAAGTATAAAAAGAAACCTACAAATCAAAAACGGAAACGGACCAAAAGTAAAAATTGATTTAAAATTAAAGATTGATTTAACTGAGTATACTGGCGCAGATCTAGCTAGTAATATCAAGAAAAGAGAAGTAGAAAACAAAATTGCTAAAAATATCGAAAAGGAGCTAAAAGAAGTAATTAGCATTCTTCAAGAAACAAATTGTGATGCATTAGGGATTGGTAGATATATAATGGCTTATCATCCGGATACATGGAAGAAGATAAATTGGGAAAAGGACTATTCAAAAGTGCCCTTTGAGGTCAATACAAAAGTAACTATGTATACAAGTGGTATTATTTTATGAATGCTAAAACAAGTAAAGTTTAGCATTCATTTATTACATTACAAAACCAGAAAAGCCCTATATCGGGCTTTTTTTGGTTTTGCTTGGTTCAATTCATACTTCATTTCGATCTATGGTCCCGTTCATAACTTTTGATAGTTAACAAATAAAAATTAGCTTTATTTTAGCTTTCCTATTGATAAGTTAACACGATAATTCCCGTACTCTAATAGTCTTTCTAGAAATGTATCCAATTCTTCATTCGAAGAAAAATGCGTTTTTAATAAATAGCATCCTTCACCACTTGTACGATGTACCTCAGAAACTGCTTCTTCTTCTTGAAAGAAACTCTTAAACGCTTGATGATTAGCCGTTTTTACGAACACAGTAACAAATGCAGTGACGATTTGTCCTAATTTGATTCGGTTTATCGCAATTGTATATTGTTCAATAATCCCTAAATCCTCTAGTCTTCGAATGCGATTTCCTACGGCCTGCCCTGTCATATGTATTTTTTGACCAAGTTCTTTCCATTGAATTCTTGAGTGTTCTCCTAATAATTTTAGTATCTCAAAATCTGTTTGATCAATGATATAAATCAATCCTTTCATCATGAAAGTAGAAAGTCAGATAGTGTTTCGTCAACTTATTCTGCTTATCGATACAATTCACTATACTTAGTTTATCCTCTTACATCACATTACTAAATACCTAGAGGATGCAACATAGATATACATTTAAATTTAAAGGTGGTTACAAACAATATGCTATTACAAGAAATTTTAGCGTACAATGAACAATTTGTACAAGACAAGGAATACCTACCTTATGAAGCAACAAAAATACCCCAAAAACGAATGGTTGTTGTCACTTGCATGGATGCTCGTTTAATTGAGCTACTTCCAAAAGCTTTAGATTTACACAATGGTGATGCAAAAATCATCAAAAATGCGGGTGGTACGATTACAGATGCCTTCGGTAGTATCATGCGAAGTGTTGTAACTGCTGTATATGAATTAAATGCAGAAGAAATTTATATTATTGGACACCATGCATGTGGAATGAGCCAAAGTAATCCAAAAGGAACACTTCAAAAAATATTGGACCGTGGAGTATCTTCACCAGAAATTTTCTCAGCGATCGAATATGCTGGAATTGATCTTGAAAAGTGGTTATTTGGATTTGATCATGTCAGCGATTCAATACAAGCTAATATTGATTTAGTAAGAAATCATCCATTTATACCAAAAGACATTCCTGTCCATGGTTTAGCTATTGATCCTCACACAGGTAAATTAGATTTATTAGTAGATGGATATAAATCACTAAATGACGTTCAAAATTAAATAGTATTACTAAATGAAAGGAAGTTAATCGATATGAATAGAAATGAAGCTACGCAAAAAATTATGGAAGCAAAAATTGCAAAAGGTTTAACATGGGAAGAAATTTCAAAAGTAAGTGAGAACTCTGAGACTTGGGTTGTAACAGCATTATTAGGACAAGCTACAATGACTCGTCCAGAAGCAGAAAAAATGGCTGAACTATTAGAGTTAGATGAAGAAGTAGTTCAAGCATTAACACTCATTCCACATAGAGGTGCTGCAATGCAAATGCCGCCTACTGACCCAATCTTATATCGTTTATATGAAATGTTATTAGTGTACGGACCAACTATTAAAGAATTAATTCAAGAAAAAATTGGTGAAGGCATCATGAGTGCAATTGATTTCGAACTAGGTGTAAAGAAAAAAGAAGATCCAAATGGTGACCGTGTAATCCTAACACTTAATGGTAAATTCTTACCATATCGTAAGTGGTAATTTATTAAAAATATTTATCTATTAAATTAAAATAAACTTACACTATATAAACCTTAGAGATCCACCTTTTTAATCTACCACTATAGAAAAGATGGATTTTTTCTATAAGGTTCTTTTTTCAGCAAGGGAGATTAATATGAATAATAAATATTTTGATACTAGCTTTAGTATCCTACAGTGGTTTGTGTTTCTATTAGCCAATGCAATTGCATTGCCAATCATAATTGGTGGCATATTCCATTTATCAATTGAAGACATCTCAACTTTAATGCAGCGTACTTTTTTAGTTGTGGGAGTGAGTTCATTTTTACAAGCATGGTTAGGGCATCGTTATCCCATTGCGGATGGTCCAGCCGGTTCATGGGTAAGTATATTTGTCATATTAGGTCAAGTAGCTATGCATCAAGGACAAAGTGCAAAAGATGTACTACAACTTTTAGAAGGTGGATTGATTTTCGCAGGTCTATTACTTTTCATTCTTGGGATAACAGGACTTGTGCACCGAATTCTACGTTTATTTACCCCTTTGGTTACCGGAACATTTCTTTTAATCTTAGCTCTTCAGCTTAGTGGTGTATTACTAAAAGGCATGATGGGATTACAAGGAACTGTAACTCAACCTAATTATACATTAGCTACTATTGCACTCTTTGTTTTTGCCTTTATTACTTTTTTATCAATTAAAGGAAAAGGATGGATGAAAAGTTACGCTGTGTTACTTGGAATTTCAATTGGTTGGCTTTTGTATGCTATATTTGGAAAATCGTCCCATCTTCCTTCTCATACATCTTTAGTTAAGTTTCCTGAAGTATTTGCTTGGGGTATGCCTAAGTTAGATATTGGAATTACTCTAACTGTCACTTTATTTACATTCCTTTTAGTTGCAAATACAATTGCCGCTATTTCGGCTGTAAAACAAGTGGCTCCGTTATCTAACGAAAATGAAAGACAAACATTGAACCGCGGTATATGGGTCGGAGGTATATCACATGTTTTCACGTCGTTGTTCTCTACAATTGGCGTTGTACCATTACCTGCATCAGCAGGATTTATTCAATTAACAGGTCAAAAAAAAGTAAAGCCATTCCTTATAGCAAATCTCATATTAGCTGGGATTTCTTTTATTCCCTCTTTTGTCAGCTTGATATCCTTGCTACCAGGTCCTATTGCAAATGCCGCACTTTTAGCAACATTTGTCCAAATGATCGGCATTTCATTTCAATCGATTTTACGTGAAGAATTAAATCAACGGCGATTAACGATAGTAGGAATTTCATTATTAATTAGTTTAGGAATAATGTTTCTTCCAGAAAGTGCATTTAGCGGAATACCATCTACCTTCAAATATGTTCTAAGTAATGGATTACTCGTAGGTACTATGATTGTTATTTTACTAGAACAATTTTGGAAGGAATGATTCTTGATAAAAAAACAGAAAAACCCTATAAGGGCTTTTCTGTTTATATGATTAGTTCTATAACATTCCAATAGGCCAAGAAAAATAAAGATAAAAAAAGCATACTTCTCTAATTATCGTTAGTATGCATACTTATATTTATTAGTGCTTTAACATATATCCCCAAAGTAATAATGGTGTAATAAGAAAAGTGTAAAGTACTATTTGTAAAACAATTATTGGTTTTATTTCTTTAAAATCACTTACCCAAAACTTAGAAACTATCGCATATAATGCTAATTCTATTACTGGTCCAAATACAATTAACCATTTCATTTTAAAAATATTGCTCCTTTTAGAAATTCTAAGATGCATAGATTAAATTCTCACTCTAAAATTATAACACAAAATAGAATAAATTATTTTACAAAAACAAAAAATCTGAAGTATTAGATAAATGTTCATTTAATGTCCGTTTTCCCTATTGACCATTTTTTATTTCAATATTTTGAACCATGAATTGTATAGCAATCGAATAGCCTCTTCAATCTCAGCCTCTGATAAAATAGCAAATCCAAGTAAAACTTTATTTTTTGGCGTATTCCCTTCGCTATAATACATTGAGACTGGATATACTTTAATACTATTTTCTGCCGCTCTTTTTATTAACTCTTCTTCTAACATTCCATTGTGAACCTTTAATAAAATATGTAAGCCAGAATCTTCTCCTATCACTTCCACTTTATTAGAAAAGTACCTTTCTATAGTCGAAACAAGTACATCTCTCTTTTTTCTATATACAACTCGCATTTTATGAATATGTTTTTCCCAATGTCCTTCGTTTAAAAATCTTCTAATGATTTCTTGATCGATTCTCGAAACACTTTGTGTGTAGAATAAATATTGTGATTGATACAATTTAATTAGCTGTTTTGGCAACACCATGTAACTCATACGTAATGATGGGAGTAAAGCTTTAGAAAATGTACCCATGTAAATTACGTTTCCCTCTGTATCAAGCCCCTGCAATGCTGGAATTGGTTTTCCAGAATAACGAAATTCACTGTCATAATCATCTTCAATAATATAACGTCCGTACTCCTCTTGTGCCCATTGTAATAGTTGTGCTCTTCTTTTAATTGGCATAATCATTCCACAAGGAAATTGGTGAGACGGGGTAACGAAAATAACTTTCGCATTGCTAGCTTCTAACGCTGCAATACAAATCCCATCCTCATCAAGTGGGATCATTTGAACATTTTCTTCTCCCTTCTCAAAAACAACCAACTTCCGATGATACCCTGGATTTTCAACTGCAAAATGCTTTCCCTTTAGTAATTGAAACAAGATTCTTATTAAAAATTGGGTTCCGGCTCCTATGACAATTTGACTCGATGAACATCTAACACCTCTTGATTCATATAAATATTTCGCAATCTCTTCACGCAAGTTGGATTCACCTTGTGGATGACCAAGGAATAGAAGTTCCTTATTTTCTTGTTGCCATACTTCATTTGAAATTTTCCGATAGACAGCGAATGGAAATGTCTTTGGATCTACACCCGTTTGTGTAAAATCATATTTATATATCTGTTCTTCGTATAATACTTCCTTAACGAATTCTCTTTTTTTCTCTGTAAGCATCATTTGCTCAATTTCACATACAAAATACCCCTTACGTGAAACGGATTCAATATACCCTTCTGCCAGAAGTTGTTCATATGCCGATTCAACTGTATTTTTACTCACTTCTAAATACATTGCTAACTTTCTTTTTGCTGGAAGCTTCGCCATAGGAGGGATTTTTCCACTTCTTATTTCTTCTTTTATATACCCATATAACTGTACATATAACGGTATTTTTGACTCAATATTCAAATTCGGTGTTATCTCTAACATGAAATCTGACCCCCTCGAAAAATGAATTATTGATACTTCTTATAGTACCAGAGGTTATATATAATTCTTTTTATCATGTAAATCAAATAAAATCAATTTTTGAAAGGAGCATCATGATCATGCAAAACAGCAGACGTCTTGGACTATTTATGATTCTTACAGGAGCTACTTTATGGGGATTATCCGGTCCATTAATTCAGTGGTTTTTTCAACGTACGACAATGTCATCTATCGACTACTTAGTAATTCGCCTCTTACTTGCTGGAGTCTTTATTTTATGTTTCTTACTTACAAAAAAACAAAATATATTTCGTATTTGGCAACAACCAGTTTATCTATTACAACTTATCATTTTCTCTATTCTAGGAATGCTTGGCGCACAATATGCTTTTATCGAAACTGTGCATATTAGCAACGCTGTGACCGCTACTCTATTCCAATTTTTAGGGCCAGTTCTCATTACTATATATGTTGCAATACAGCATAAAAAACTGCCTTCTACTATGCAGGTGCTAGCAATTTTCTCTGCACTGATCGGCACATACTTTATTATTACAAACGGATCAGCCCATAATATTGTCATGTCTAAGGAAACTATTTTATTCGGACTGTTAACAGCTATTGGTTTTACCTTCTATACACTTCATCCTACTTCCCTTATTCAACAATGGGGGACGACTCTTATTATCGGCTGGGGTATGCTAATTGGAGGTATTGTATTATTTATTTACAATCATTCATTTGAATGGAAACAATTTTCACAAACCTTTACGATGTCAACATTCTCTATGCTGATTTTAATTATTTTAATAGGTACACTTTCTTTTCTTCTCTACATCGGTAGCCTAAAATATTTATCAGCAACAGAGACTAGTATTTTATCTAGTATTGAACCACTTGTAGCAACTATTGTTTCTATTACTTGGCTAAAGGAATCTTTCGGAGTATACCAATTACTAGGTGGAATATGTATCGTCATCGCAGTTATTTTCTTAACAATGCCAGAAAAAGAAGCAAAATCCACATTCACAACTGAACAAATATGATGCCAAATGTAAAAATCTTTATGATAAAAAACAGAAAAACCCTATAAGGGGCTTTTCTGTTTTTCATTTGCTCTATTCATTTTATTCTATTGTCCAGCGATTCACCATTTGGCTAGTTTATATAATTCTAGATAGTATGAAAGGTTTAAATTTATCCCACTTTTGGATTCTTAACCAATTAACTAAATTAGTTGTTTGTTTCACTGTATTTTTTCTTTTTGCATTTATCTGGAGTAGTTCTTTTGCAAACATAAAATAGACTGTCTTTATCTGTATTCTATAATTATTTACAAGTACTAGTTTTGCAGCAGGACAAAAAGCTAATTTGTTAGGTGTATGATAAGGCATAGTTTTTTGTGCGTTTTAAGTTTTCGAGTTAGCTCGACACCTAAGTGCCAAACCAATTCTTAATCCCTATATTTTTCAAAGGTTAAAAGGATATTTACAATGGTAGATCTTTTCGTTTAAAGACGAGTATCCCAATTAAATATAGGACAAGTGCTAACCCAACAAGTATGATTAATTGAGCACCGTAGCTTCCACTTTGAATGATTGCATTGGAATCGTAGAGAGTGATAATAGTAACATTTTTAAGGATTTCCAGACTGTCATTCATACCAGAAAGCATATTCGTAGCAAAGAAAAACACCGTTAATCCTGCACCAAGGGCAAGGGAATGGCTTGAACGGTTGAAAAAACAAGATGCAAAAAAAATAATACTGTGAATTGCTAAATTCAATATCAAAGACCCTAATGTTAGAATGAAGAATTTCTCTAATGGTAACTCACCAGGCTGGACTAACTCTGACACACCGTATCCTACAACAAATATTAGCCCAAACATTACCACAAGTGTAAAAATAGAAAATATGATGCTTGTAAAAGTGTATTGAGTTCTTGTGATAGGAGATGACAGATGAAAGGCCATGCTACCTTTATCTACTTGATCGGCTATTAGCTTATTTCCAATAGTAACAGAATAAATCATGGCAAAGATGAGGGCGAAATTCCCAAAATATTGATTTGCTATAAAAGCAATTAAGGTTGTTATATCACCTAAAGGATTAACAGGAGCATCTATGCTAGCTTGTGCAATTTCATGCATGGTTTCCGGAGTGAATACACTCATCACAATCCCGATTAACAGGGATAATACTCCTGCAATGATAGAAAATATTTTTATATTTGATTTAACTAAGTGAATAAATAAAGACTTTTTAAACATGGTCATGCTTCTTTCCTTTATAAAAATTCATAAAATACTCTTCTAGAGAGTTCTTCATTTCATGAAACGATGTTACATCTCTTTTAGAAAGAGAACGTATTAGTTCGTTAATTTGATTGTCTTCTATTTCCACCATGACCTGCAAACTGTCCTTTTGAATCTCGCTAATAATAAACCCTTCTTCTTGAATAGATTGAAAATCATATAGTTTTTGAAACTTTATTTTAAATGTTGTCTTATCAAATTGCTTAAAATCCTGTTCATTCATAACTGAAATTAACCTACCATGCTTTATCATGGCAAGACATTTAATTTCACCACGCCATTCCTTCTTTATTTATCCGACAACGTGGCGAATTGTCGTTGTTTTTCCCGCACCGTTAGGACCTAGAAAGCCAAATACCTCACAACAAAACAAAATATAATAGATGCCTTCTGGGAACTTTATTGCACTAAGCGAATAGAGAAAATAACAATAAAGGAAATTACAACGAGAGCTGGATATAATCGATCTACATTTTATGAGTACTTTACAGATGTTTATGATGTCCTGGAGCAAATGGAAAACACATTGATTTCCAGGCTACAAGAGTTGCCTATGCAGCAACTATCTTCTCCAGGTGATCCATTCCCGTTTGAAGCACTTGTTAGCATGTATTCACACCACAGCAAATACCTTGTGGTACTACTTGGAGATCACGGAGATCCAGCATTTCAAGGCAAAGTCAAAGGCAGCATGAAGCCGATAATAAAAGAAATTCTAGTTTCAAAAGGAGCGAAAGATAGCTTTGAACTAGACTACACACTGGAATATGCTTTATCAGCTATGATTGGTATCCTCAGCTATTGGTTCAACCAAGAAAAAGCACCATCGCTCGAAAGCTTGATGGTGCTAATAACGGAGCTTTCTAGTGAGGGAGTTATGAGGAAATTAATAGGATAAAGTTGAGTGGCATTTCATTTTTGGGATAGTGAATCCGTATGTTAAAATGTAGTAATTTAGAAGATAGCATGCAATTGAGCGCCAATATACTTCTACTAATAGATGGCGTTAATTGAACAACAAGCAACATAGTTGTTGTAGTAAATGAGGTCATTTGTTGTATAAGAAAGGATAAATGAATACAGGCATTTAACCTTGTCCATCTATCCTCTCTTTGCCATATAAAACTTGTAACATTTTACTTATTTGAACAACCAACTAACAGTAACAAAGTAACCTAAATCAACAAGGTAAATTATTCTTATAACCCATCTCCTTAATCAAATAATATGTTAATTTTTTATTTATAATAATTTTCCCTTCACTACGCACTAACGAATAACTCGTATATAACTAAACTGTCAAACAATATTAAATAAAAATTAGCAATGGGCTGCCAAACAGGCTTTTGATCAAGATTTTCGTCAATAATACTTTTATTGAAGTATTAGAATTAACTGGAAAACAGTGTCATGAGCATATTAATAAAAACTTTTAAAAATAGGACCTAAAATTGTCCTATTACTTATAAAACATATTATTCAATTATAAAAACACGAACTTATTTGTGAATTTTTTCACTTAAACTAATCTGCCATTATGTTGAATAAAAAAATCGACTAATCAGCCCATCTTGTTGTTCACTAATGCACTATGCGTTAGTTCAATAATATTTATTTTCTTCTCAACTCTTTTAAGATTTGACTTAAATAAAAAACGATCAGAATCATACAAATTGATACTACTAACTCCATAGTTTAAATCCTCCACATTATATTGTTTATTAAATTATCTTTTGCTTCGAAACACACGTCAATTGGGTTATTTTTTGTGAAAAATATCACATCATTTACAGATTACTTATTTCACTAAACTGCCATTTTGTTGAATAAGAATCCTATCTATCCCATTGATTAAACTTTGTGTATTTATGATAAAAAAACAGAAAAACCCTCAATGGGGTCTCTCTGTTTCTCACTTTCTACGAATTTTATATAGATTTACTAAACTCTACTTTTATTTATGTCGGATCGCTTCTTTAGCCCTTCCATTTTTTACCTTTTTCTTTTCCATTTCCATGTCCTTTTCCTTTATTTTTATGCTCCTTCTTTTCATGCTTGTCTTCTTTCCAACCATCATCTTGCTCTTTCTCTTCTTCTCTATACATTTCCTCTTGTTTCTTTTTCTTTTCTAATTGTTTTTTATAATTCTTTCCAAGTAGTGGTAGATCGAACTTATTGGGCGGAATTTCCTTTCCAGATTTCAATATAATTTCTTTAAATATTACAGTCGCGGTTTGACTACTTGATGATGTCAAATAATGACTTTTATCTGTTTTATCATAGCCTAACCATACTGCCCCAACGATGTTTGGAGTATATCCTACAAACCAATGGTCTTTTGCTCCGTTTTCAGTGGAAAAAGGCAGCTGAGTAGTTCCTGTTTTACCTGCAATATCTCTGCCTGCTATTTGTGCTTTAACTCCTGTTCCCTCTTTGACAACACCCTTGAGCATAAATGTAATTTTTTGAGCGATGGATGCCTCGGTCACCCGAGTTTGTTTTTTATTCCATTTCCCAATCGTCTCTCCATCTGCATTCTCAATTTTTTGAATCGCATGTGCTTCTACCATAATGCCGTTATTTGGAAAGGCGGAAAATGCTTGAGCCATTTTTAAAGGGGATGTTCCTTCATTCATACCTCCAAGAGCTAGACCAAGAGTCTGATCTTTTTTATCTAATGGAATACCAAAACGCTTTACTGCATTTATCCCATTACCTAATCCTATTTTTTGTAATAACCAAACAGCAGGTACATTATAAGAGTGGATAAGTGCGTCATACATCGTAACTTCTCCATGAAATTGATTGTCAGAGTTTTGAGGTTGATAGCCATTGATATTAATAGGATGATCTTCTAAAGTATCAAAAATATCATATCCTTGTTCCAACGCTGGAGTATAAGTTGCCAATGGTTTCATTGTAGACCCAGGCTGACGTTTTAATTGAGTGGCACGGTTATATTGCCTGAAAGTATGCTCACCACGTCCGCCAACAAGAGCAGTAATACCTCCTGTTGAAGGGTTAATTAGAATGGCTCCGCTTTGAATGGTTTGATCAGACTGACTTTTAGGAAACATATTGTTATTTTTATACACATCTTCAACAGCATTTTGAATGGCAGGATTCAATTCGGTATAAATATGGAGTCCTCCCGAAAGAACCTCGTTTGGTGTCAGATGATATTTATTGATCGCCTCATCAATAATATAATCTACATAATATGGATATTTACCTTGGTAATCTTTATTTTTCTTATCTGCTAATACAATTGTTTGTGCCTTAGCCTTCTGAGCTTCACTTTGACTAATATAGCCTTCATTTTCCATTAATGACAGCACAGTATTTCTACGATTAATTGCTTTATCGAAATTCTTAAAAGGCGACAGGTTAGAAGGAGCCTTAATGATTCCCGCTAACATCGCTGACTCGCTTAATGTTAACTGATTCGCATCTTTCCCAAAATACACTTGAGCTGCACGCTGAATACCCCAAGCACCTTCTCCGAAATAGATCTGATTCAGATAACGCTCTATAATTTCATCTTTCGAGTATACTCGTTCAATCTTTTTTGTCAAAATCAATTCTTTTAACTTTCTTGTATAGGTACGCTCTTGAGTTAGAAAAGCATTTTTGGCTAACTGTTGCGTGATTGTACTTCCGCCTGCAACAATTTCTCCACTTACTAAGTTTTTAAGTAGCGCCTTTGCAATCCCGAAATAGTTAATACCATTATGCTTGTAAAAGCGTTGATCTTCTGTTGCAATAACGGCATGTATCATTTTTGTTGGAATTTGCTTTATGCTGACTCCCTCGATGTTCGAAACTGAGATTTTACTTGCGACTTCTCCTTTTTGATCAAAGATGATTGTCGGCTGCGGTGCAGGATCTTCCAATTTACTCACATCACTTGTCCAAATCAAGATATTCATAATAAATAAAAAGCATACAGCTAACGCTGCGACTATCGATAATATTTTGAAAAGGATGTCTTTGGAAGATAAACGGTTCCATAGTTTCTTTGATAATTTTCTTTGCTGTCTTCTCTCTATTCTCCCCACACTGTTTTCCCCTTTGTAACTGTTTGTCATTTATCTGTAAAAATGCTTATCATTTGCTGGATGGTACATCCAATACTCTTCTTTATCCTATCCATCTTTTTTGCTTCGTTAATTCATAGAGGGATAACATAAATAAAGAAGAGCTATCAACGCTATTTACCCTTATAGAATAAAAGCTTCTATTAAATCTAATTTACTTTCTTTGATTCGGTCTTCTCATGAACAATACGTACATACCGTACTAAAGAGGAATTGATCAAACTAAACCCTTTTTCATTTTTCACAAAAAAATAATCATACTTCAACAGTTTACTCATCACTTCAAGCCGAATCTCCTCAATGGTAACTTCTAATCCTTGGGTTACATTTTCCCATTTTATAGAGGATTCACAAGTGTAACAAACATAAAGTGTTTTCGAGTATATCTTCCTTTCTTTCGCTCCTGTCTTCACAAAAAAAATACCCTTTTTCATCGGGGTATTTCACAGTATACTGCTATCTTCGTTTACATAACTTTTATTTTATACTAGCTATGTTTTTATTGTTTGATTTATCACAATTATACAAGGTGTTGTGATATATATCACTAACTAATAAAAGGAAAAAGCTAACAACTACACTTATCGTGTTACTTCTCTAATTGATGAAATGATGGAATTTCAAGATTAATTTACAGATTAAGGTGGGCTTATGAAATTACCAGAAGCTTTTGGGAATACTCATCTGTTCAGTACAACCCTGTTTATAATCACACATGGCTTTTAATATGTACCCCGATTATTCCAATAAAAGGAAAACTCCATTCATTTTTTTAACAATATTGCTCAACTATACTGTAATTATGTTGAATAAAGTCCTTTCTATGCCATTCATTAAACTTAGTATTCATGACAAAAAAACAGAAAACCCCTCAATGGGGTCTCTCTGTTTTTCACTTTCTACTAATTTCGCACGCCATTTAATTCTCCATACCCGCTCTCTATTTTGCTGCCTTCTCATGCTCCTGCTTGAAAAAGCTCTTCATAGAATGGAACACATCTGACTTTTGCTTTAGAATATAATAGCGAAATTTCTCGTCATTTATGTTTTTATACGCGGACATTAGCGTACTGTGTCGATTGTATTGGTTTACTTCTCCGTATCCGAACATATTGCTCACTTTCATTAATTCTTGAACTAATTTTACGCAGCGAGCATTATCAGATGTTAAATTATCTCCATCAGAGAAGTGGAATGGATAGATATTATATCTTTCAGGAGAATATTTGTATTCAATCACTTCTAAAGCTTTTCGATAAGCAGATGAACAGATCGTTCCTCCGCTTTCTCCTTTTGTGAAGAACTCTTCTTCTGTAACTACTTTTGCTTCTGTATGGTGTGCGATAAACTCGATATCAACTGATTCATATTTTGTTCTTAAAAATCTAGTCATCCAAAAGAAGAAGCTTCGTGCCATATACTTTTCCCATAAGCCCATACTTCCGCTCGTATCCATCATTGCGAGTACGACGGCTTTAGATTCTGGTTTTCTAATTTCATTCCATGTACGGAACTTTAAGTCTTCTGGAGAGATCGGATAGAATGATGGCGTACCACTCATAGCATTGCGTTTAAACGCTGACATCATCGTACGTTTTTTATCAATGTTACCCATTAACCCAGTTTTTCTAATGTCATTAAATTCAATGTTTTCTACTGTATTTAAATCTTGTTCTTTTCGTTTTAGATCAGGTAATTCTAACTGACTAAAAAGAGCTTCCTCTAATTCCATTAGTGAAACCTCTGCCTCATAATAATCTTCACCTGATTCTTTGCC
This sequence comes from Bacillus sp. AFS077874, assembly GCF_002566505.1. Taxonomy (NCBI): domain Bacteria; kingdom Bacillati; phylum Bacillota; class Bacilli; order Caryophanales; family Bacillaceae; genus Bacillus; species Bacillus sp. AFS077874. The sequence continues at coordinate 8,788 of NZ_NUYF01000006.1, read as the reverse complement.
TGCGCCTTGCCCTTTACCTGCACCTTTTTGTGGCTGGCCTCCTTGAGAACCATCTCTTGCCACTACATCGCCAACTTTACTGTCTCCAGTACCCTGACCAACGTGTTTATTTTTATCGTAGTTGTATCTAATCTTATACTCATCTAGTGACCGAATTGGGATTTTTACTACATCGCGCCCGTTTGACATAATGATGCTTTCTTCTGTGATCAAATCTGCTAAATTCTTTTTAATCGCCTCTTGTACCTTTTCTTGGTGGCGCTGTTGGTCGTCGTGTCCTTTACGATGGAGGGTCCAGTCTTCCTGTGAAATGGTAAAATTATGCTTTTGTTCATGTTCATTATTTTCATTACTCATTTTCTTTCCCTCCCTTACTTGTTTTGATTTATTTGTAAAAATAAAAAAATCGTCACACAGTAATACACAATTGCATAAACTATTTCGGTAGGTGATTTTCTACCCTTTTTTATGGATTACTCTATCATATGCAGAAGGACACAATAATTGACAATGTTTCTTCTAAATTTTACACCCATTTTTTCAGAAAATAGGACGAGTCCTTAAAAATAAATATATTTATATATTAATTCCAATAAACTTTTGCCTTTAACTATATGTAACAATACTTAAAAAAGAACAAAAAAAGTGGAAAACTAGTAAAAAGTTTTCCACTTTTTTATTTAAGGTAAATTATGCCCCATTCCAGCTACGTAAATTCGTAGCCATTGTTCCGCTGACATACTTAACTTTGTAGACTCAACTGCTGTTTTAACACGTTCAATTTTACCAGATCCTACGATTGGCATCATTTTAGCAGGATGAGCTAATAACCATGCGTACATTACTTCGTCGATTGAATTTGCGCCAATTTCACTAGAAATCTCTTCAAGCATTGCTCGAACTCGTACCGCTGTTTCAGACTGACTAGTAAAAATTTGTCCGCCAGCTAATGGGGACCAGATCATTGGAGCAATATCTTTTTCAAGTAATAAATCAATTGTTCCCTTTTCAAAATGCTCTAATTGCATTGGAGAAACTTCAATTTGATTTGTTACTAAAGGCATGTTTAGATATGCTTGTAATGCGTTAAATTGAGATGGTAAAAAGTTTGATACCCCAAAGTTGCGTACTTTTCCTTCCAAATGAAGTTGATTAAACGCTTCTGCGATTTCCTTTGGATTCATAAAAGGATTTGGTCTATGTATTAAAAGTAAATCGATATAATCTGTTTGTAGATTTTCAAGAGAATTATTAACACTCATAAGGATATGCTCCTTACTAGTATCATAATGATTCATTTTAAGTTCAGGAAACTTTGATGACTTTAACTTTATTCCACATTTTGTAACGATTTGGATTTTTTCACGAAGCTCTGGTTTTAGCGCTAAAGCCTTTCCAAAAATTTCTTCACAAGTATAGCCACCGTAAATATCGGCATGATCAAATGTTGTAATTCCTAAATCAATACATTCTTCTATAAAAGTGACTAATTGTTCTGATGTCATCTTCCATTCAGATAAACGCCATAATCCATGAATAATTTGTGAAAACTCAAGATTTTCAGCTATTTGAATTCTTTTCATCTACACTACCTCATCCTTCTTTTTAATCATTATCATCATTATAGGATAAACATTATTAATTGCAAAAGAAAACGGCTATCTAATAGATAGCCGCTTAAACAATTTATCGGTTAAGTAATGAGCCTACGTAGCGTAATAATTCATTTGCTGATGTTGAGTTATAACCATATTCATCAACTAATCTGCTGACAACGTCATTGATTTTCTTTAATTGACGCTCGTCAGGAGTTTTTGTGGACGTCGTAATCTTCACAACATCCTTCAAATCCGAAAAAAGTTTCTTTTGGATTGCTTCTTTTAATCTTTCATGTGAATTATAATCAAAACGTTTGCCTTTCCTTGCATATGCAGAGATTCTAATTAGTATTTCTTCACGGAATGCTTTCTTTGCATTCTCAGATATACCAATTTGTTCTTCAATCGAACGCATCAACTTCTCATCTGGATTCATCTCTTCACCTGTTAAAGGATCACGAAGCTTATTCTTATTGCAATATGCTTCTACATTATCAAGATAATTATCCATAAGTGTTTTTGCAGACTCTTCATATGAATATACAAAAGCTTTTTGAACTTCTTGTTTTGCAATATCATCATATTCTTTTCTTGCGATAGAGATAAAATTCATATAACGCTCACGATCTTCATTAGAAATAGATGGATGTTGATCTAAACCATCTTTTAATGAGCGTAATACATCCAAAGCATTAATTGAAGGAATCTCTTTTCGAATAATTGTAGATGAAATACGGTTAATGACATATCGTGGGTCGATACCATGCATACCTTCATCTAAATATTCTTTCTTCAGCTCCTCTAAATCAACAGTGTTATAGCCCTCTACCATTTCACCATCATATAGACGCATCTTCTTAACTAAATCAATATCTCCTCGTTTTGGTTCTTTTAAACGAGTAAGAATTGTAAACATTGCTGCTACACGTAAAGTATGTGGAGCAATATGAACATTTGAAACATCACTTTCAGAGATCATTTTTTGATAAATTCTCTCTTCCTCACTAACTCTTAAATTATACGGAATTGGCATTACGATTATTCGAGAATGAAGTGCTTCATTCTTCTTATTATTAATAAAAGATCTGTACTCTGTTTCATTCGTATGAGCAATGATTAATTCATCCGCAGAAATCAATGCAAAACGCCCTGCCTTAAAGTTTCCTTCCTGTGTCAGGGATAATAAGTGCCATAAAAACTTTTCATCACATTTTAACATCTCTTGGAATTCCATCATTCCACGGTTTGCTTTATTTAACTCACCATCAAACCGGTAGGCACGTGGATCTGACTCTGATCCAAATTGAGCAATTGTTGAAAAATCAATACTTCCTGTTAAATCTGCAATATCTTGAGATTTTGGATCAGACGGGCTAAAAGTACCAATACCAACTCGACGATCCTCTGATAAGAATACTCTTTCTACCATAACATCTTCTATTCTTCCACCAAACTCTTGTTCAAGTCTCATTAAGTTTAAAGGTGAAAGATTTCCTTCAATTCGAACTCCATATTCATTGAAAAAATCATCTCTTAAATGGTTAGGAATTAAATGCAATGGATCTTCATGCATTGGGCAACCTTTAATAGCGTAGATTGCTCCTTGATCAGACCTTGAATAATTTTCTAAGCCTCTTTTTAACATCGTTACCAGTGTAGATTTACCACCACTTACAGGACCCATTAATAATAAAATACGTTTTTTTACATCTAATCTCTTGGCAGCAGGATGGAAATATTCTTCCACGAGTCTCTCTAATGCTTCTTCTAATCCATATAGGTTGTTATTAAAGAAACTGTAGGTTTTTTTACCATTCACTTCTTCAATACCTGCGTCTTTAATCATATTATAAATTCTAGAATGTGCAGTTTGTGCAACCAATGGCTCCTCTTTTAACATTTCAAGATACTCAGCAAAAGTGCCTTCCCATTTCAATCTTTGTTCCATGTCCCGGTGCTGCTCAAGTTTCTTTAAAATATCCATGGACAAGTACCTCCTTCTTCTCATCTGTAAGAGAGATTATTAAAGGATATGCAAGGATGTCCGTACTCATGCTATATCTTTGAGTAGGAAAATATATTTTATCGAAATTCAATTCTCATAATTTTACTTTCATATTTCTATGTTTTTTTTGTATAATAAGGTTTAGGGTGTTGGGAATTTTTCAATTGGGAGGATACATACTGATGAGACTAGTATTAATTTTATTAGTTACAGCATCATTCTTAGCAGCAATTTTCACAGGCGGCTATAATGACAAACCTGGACTGAAAAACAGATAATTTTTTTTTAAGGATGCTTCTAGACGCGGATCTTAATTTTTATTTAGACCGTTCTAATGGAAGCATCTTTTTTTATTTGTTCACTCTTTGATAAAATCTTAATTTAAATAAAAAAATCACCATTTATATGGTGACTCAGTGTGTAGACAAATTACAAAAACTTGAGTTTCAGACTGATTGCAAGC